>USCC01000001.1 GCA_900553035.1 uncultured Rhodospirillaceae bacterium
TGCATGCCGGTGTCCTTCGGGACAGGAAGCCAACGGGTCGGGCGGATGCCGGACGGTAGATCCCTGCCGCGGTGTCAGCTGTCCGGGTGGATACTGTTCCGGCGGAAGCTGTTCGTGTTACAGCGGGTATTCATGGAATGGTTCCCGCTGTGTCGAGAACAATCCGTGTGCGGGCGTATCGTGTCCGTCCAATGGATACTGTTCCGGGGGACGGTGTTACTGCAATTCCGGGTATTCGATGAGCGGCGGAAGCTGTGTGAAGAATGATCCGTGCGCCAGCGTGTCGTGCGGAGCCAATTCTTACTGTTCGGGCGGTTCGTGCTATTGTAATTCCGGTTATTCCATGAGCGGCGGAAGCTGTGTCAAGGATTACGTTGACCCGTGTGCCGGCGTGACGTGTACGGGCGGGCGGTACTGCTCGGGCGGCTCGTGTTACTGTTCGTCGGGAACGTGGAATGGCTCAACGTGCTATACGGCTCCGGCCGATCCGTGTGCGGGTGTGTCGTGCGGAGCCGGGAAGCAGTGTTCAAACGGTTCCTGTGTGGCGATACCGGGCTGGTGCGGTTCGGACAGTGCGTGTTCGTCTTCGCAGAGATGTTCCGGGGGCAAGTGTGTCGCCGTGTCCTGTTCGGGGACTTGCATGACCGTCAGCAACCATGCCTGTGTGAAGAAATCCGGATGCTGCACATCTAACTCCGACTGCAGCGGTTCGCAGCTGTGTTCGGGGAACAAATGCGTTGCTGTATCCTGCGGAACCTGTGAAACCGTTTCAAATCATGCCTGTGTTAAAAAATCCGGGTGTTGTACGTCGGATTCGGCATGTTCATCATCGCAGAAGTGCTCCGGGAACAAATGCGTCGCCGTGTCCTGTTCGGGGACTTGCATGACCGTCAGCAATCATGCCTGTGTGAAGAAATCCGGATGCTGTACGTCCAATTCCGACTGCAGCGGAGCACAGACGTGTTCGGGAGGGAAATGTGTCGCGGTCTCCTGCAAGCCGGTATGCTGGTATGCTGAAAACCATGCCTGCGTCACCGCGCGCTGGTATAAGGTCAAGCCCAGAGGCGCTGCCTGCAGTGATGGCTGTGAATGCTCCAGCGGCTCCTGCAGCGGCGGAAGCATATGTAATTAAGAGATAACCGGAAACGGCGGCCTTTTTACGGGGCCGCCGTTTTTCAGAAATCCTTCAGCATCCCGACAAGGGCTTTTGCGGCTTCGTCACAGGCTTTCGGCGCATTTGTTTCAAAATCGCCGTAGGAATGTGTCCGGTTATCGGAAATCGCGCGGATAACCGTAAACGGCACATCGTGCAATGTGGCCATCTGGGCCACCGAAGCGCTTTCCATGTCAATGCAGGCCGCCCCGCATTCCTTTTCCAGAAATTCTTTCTTTTCTTCATCCGCAAAAGCGTCCAGCGTGGCCAGAGTCCCCCCCGGATACAGGGTATGGCGCCGATCGGCCCGGAAACCGCGTTCGGTAAAAGACGGCTTTCCCTCAAACAGCGGCCGCGCGGAATCGCTGACGCCCGTGCGGCTGAGAGGGCCGCCGAAATAAACGTCCCCGTGCACCACATATTCGGGAACAACAACGTCAAAAACATCCAGCCGCGTATCAATGGCGCCCGCAACGCCGCAAACAAAAATATGCTCCGGCCGGTATGTCATGATGATTTTCTGCGTCTTCGCCGCCGCGAACGTTTTCCCGGCGCCGCACCGCGCCAGCACAACCTCTGTGTTCCCAAGGGAAAAATGTTTTTCCTCAAACCCGCTTTCCAGGGTTTCCCCCAAAACACCCATCGCTTTTTCAGCGGCGGCAAGTTCAATGTCCATCGGACACAGGACAGCGACAATCGGTTTCATGGCAGCCTCTCTTGATTTGTTTCGTTCACAGGAATGTAGCGGTGCGGAACGGCTTTGTTAAGTCTTTTTATTTGTCGGGTCTTTGAAATTCTGCTATTACTGAAAGAAAATTCAGGAGGGAACAGATATGAATAAATGGCAGAGGCGTTTTTTCGATTTGGCCGCTCTGGTTGCGGCCTGGTCCAAGGATCCTTCGTCACAGGTCGGCGCCGTTATCGTTGATGACAGGAAACGAATCGTGTCGGTCGGTTTCAACGGCCTTCCCATCGGAGTCGACGATACCGAAGACCGGTTGAACCGGCGTGAAATCAAATACGAATTGATCGTTCATGCCGAAGCGAACGCCATTCTGACGGCTCAGCGTTCTGTCGCCGGGTGCACGATTTACGTTCACCCCTATCTGCCCTGTTCCCGGTGCGCCGGAGCTATCATTCAGGCGGGAATCAAAAAAGTCGTTGTCGAAGACCGCCCGATTCCCGAAAGATGGCGGGAAAATTTCATGCTGTCAAAAACAATCCTGGAAGAAGCCGGCGTCGAAGTCGAAATCGTGCCCTGCCCCGAAAATTAAAGATGCTCGTAAACGTCCGGATGGAAAATCCGCAGGCATTTGCGCACGCGTTCCCGGATCGCCTGATCCGAAATCATCAGCATCGGATCCTTTTTATCCTCTTCGGGAACGATTTTCATGATTTTGGACGGTGAAATGCTGCTGTACATCAGCGTCGGCCAGACAAGCAGAAGAAATTCCGGTAGCCCGATTTTCCGGCTGATCGTCCCTTCTTCCTGAGCCTTTTTAAAAAAGGGAAAAATCTTTTTCATGTGATTCGCCGTCCGTTTCTGAAACGTTTTAATCAGCGTTTCATCGCCGGACAGAGTGTCGCTTCCGCATTGCGCCATCAGTTTGGGGTATCTCGCGCACACCACGCACAGAAAATAAAGGGATTTGTAAAGCCCGTCATATCCGCTGCCCAGGGATTCAAGTTCGGGTTCATCCCCGAAAAGCTCGTCATGCAGTTCAAGCAGAATCCGGTTCAGGAATTCTTCCTTGCTTTTGAAATTATAGACGAACATGCCGGGATTGACGTGCGCCTTTTTACAGATGGCGCTGATCGTCAAAGACGAAATCCCTTCGTTTAAAAGAATCCGCTTTCCGGTTTCAAGAAGTAAAAGGTCTGTCCCTTTATTCGGCCTTGGCACGATGCTTATTCCCGCTAATTATAGGAGCTTATAGTTTTATATAAGCCGTTTTGCCATGACTTTCAATTTTTTTCGTATCTTTTCGGATAGTGGCTTTTAATCGGGCTTTGCACCGAATAAAAAAAACTTTATTATTTACGCACAGAAAATGAACGAAGGAGGTTCGGATATGAAAAAGAATTTAGCCGCATTATTCATGGCGCTCGGGTTGCTGTCTTCGCCGGCGATTGCCGATGAAACGGCCGATACGTTCGGAACGGTGACCGCCATAACCCGTGAGGCAAAAACCTTCGACATCAAAGGCGACGACGGTCGGAGCTATACGTTTTCGGTCAATCCGGCGACCAGCTTTGATATCGAAAACAAAAACAATATGCCTGACCGCGATTCAACGTTTGAGGAAATGCGGGTCGGAGACTGGGTGAAAATCGAATATTATTTTTCAACCCCGTCCGATCTTGTCGCGGATGAAGTCGATATCTACAGATAACCCGCGGCGGAAAAAACTTGTTGCGGGCGTCCGCCGGAACGAACGTTTCCGGGACGGATGCCGGGCTTCTTCGGATATCCGGAAGGCCGATATTCCGAAAAAAACTGAACAGAAAACGAAAGGAAAAAAATATGAAAAAAATTCTTTTGGGATTAATGATCGCCCTCGCGTGCTATGTTTCGCCGGCCATGGCGGATCGCGACAGCAATAAAAAGGTCGCGTTCGGAACGGTTTCCGTCGTCAGTGTGACGAACCGGACGTTCAACATCAAAGGCGACGACGGACAGAATTACCAGTTCATCGTTAACCCGAAAACCGAAATGGAAGTCAAGCGTGACTACTGGTTCGACACGTCCGCAGAATTGAAGGATCTGGAACCGGGCAACTGGGTCAAGGTCGAATACTATTTCATGAATCCGACGCATCTGATTGCGGATGAAGTTGATATTCACAGATAAAGCGCTAGAATACCAACCGTCGTTTTTACGAAGGTAGGTGTTCATGTCCAAGATTCTGCTCATTGCCAACTTGACAGCCGGCTCTTTTGACAGGGCTTCCCTGGAAGAAACCACAGAAGCTTTTCAAAAGGCCGGCTTTGACGTTCAGACGGCCGAAACATTTCACAAAGGCGACGGCGCCAAAATCATGGCCGCGGCATCGCCCGAAGAAACGCCTTCCGTCGTCGTTGCCGGGGGCGGCGGCGTCGTTTCCGAAGTCATCAACACTCTGATGCACCGCGACGATTACGACCGATTTTCGGTGGGTATCATTCCGTACGGCGCGCTGAATGTTCTGGCGCTGGAAATGGGGATCACCGAACCGGCGGCCGCGATCGCCGCCATCTGTGCCGGAAAAACCCGCAAAATCACCCTGGGTGAGGTGAAAACACCCGAAGGAGACCGGCTGTTTACCGTCATGGCCAGCGCCGGTGTCGATTCCTGGACGGTTCGACATTTGAACCTGAAATTAAAGAACTGCACGGGGCGCTGGGCGTACTGGAAAACATTCGTCCGGGTTCTGCTGTCCCGCGCGGCTCCGTCCTGCCGTGCGGAAATCGACGGCAAAATGTATGAAGGCGACGTCATCTGCGCCTGTAATGGCCAGTATTACGGCGGTCCCTTCCGTTATTCCGAAGTCAGCGAACTGGAAGACGATGAATTTGAAGTTGTGATCATGAAAAAAATTACGGTTTTTGAATTGATGAGCCATATTTTTTCGGCGCCGATCAAGTATATGGTTCCCGCACCGGGATCCACCCTGCTCAAAGCCCGGCGCCTGCGGATTGAAGCTTCGGAAAAATACCCGCTGCAGATTGACGGAGACATCATTAACACGCTTCCGGCGGAAATTTCGATTTTCCCCCGCCGGCTGTCGCTGTTTACTTCTCTGAAAATTGACAGGAAACGCTGATCTTATCAAAACGGAGACGCCGATCTTATGCTTCACGACACAATTTCGATTGTTGCTCTTCTGACCCTGATCGCCGGCGTCTGCCAGTGGGTCGCCTGGCGTTTCCGTCTCCCGGCTCTTGTTCTGCTCAGTCTGTGCGGCGTCATCCTGGGGCCCGCAACCGGATGGCTGAATCCCATGGAATATTTCGGCGGCAGTCTCAGCCCTCTGGTGTCGCTGGCTGTCGCCGTCATTCTGTTTGAAGGCGGTCTGAACCTGCGTCTGACAGAGCTGCATTCAACGAAGCTTGCGACGTTTGGCATGATTCTGGTCGGCGCACCGCTCGGATGGTTCCTCATCGCGGTAGCTCTGCATTCAATCGCGGGGTTCAGCGGTCCCGTCTCGGCCGTTCTGGGCGGTCTTCTGGTCGTAACGGGCCCGACGGTCATCATGCCGATGCTACGGCAGGCGCGCCTGAACCCGCGCGTTTCTTCCGTCCTGAAATGGGAAGGAATCGTCAATGACCCGATCGGTGCGCTGTTCGCCACCGTCACGTATGAATATTTCGCATCGGATGCCGTCCGTCACGCTCCGGGAACGGCAATTGCCGTGCTGGCTTTTCATGTCTTTACCGTTTCCCTGCAATCCTACCTGATCGGTATCGGTATTTCATTTGCTTTCCGCAAAAGCTATGTCCCCGAATTCCTGAAACCGATTGTCATCCTGACCGCCGTTCTGGCGGCGTATGCCCTGGGGAACCGGATTCAGAATGAAGGCGGGCTGATCGCCGTCACCGTGCTGGGCATGACGCTGGCCAACGTTCCCTTCCCCGCGTTTGAAGAACAGCGGCGTTTCAAGGAATATCTGACAACTCTCCTGGTTTCGCTGGTGTTCATCATCCTGACCGCGGCGCTACAGCCTGAAAACCTTCTGAAACTGCACAAGGGAATGCTGGTGTTCATCCTTGTTCTGATGTTTGTCATCCGGCCTTTGACGGTCTGGGTTTCAACCATGAAATCGGGGCTCAGCTGGAAGGAACGCCTGTTCATCGGCTGGATTGCCCCGCGCGGCGTTGTGTGCGTCGTTGTGGCGGGGCTGTTCGGGCCGAAGATGGTTGCGCTCGGCTACCCGGATGCCGGCCTGCTGACGCCGTTGGTTTTCGCCGTCGTTTTCGCGACGGTGATTCTGCACGGCTTCACCATCCGGCCGCTGGCTCAAAAGCTTGGACTTGTTCCCGAAGGAAAACAGGGAATCATCATCATTGGCGCGACTCCGTGGACAGCCGCGTTTGCCGAAGCCCTGAAAAAACAGGATGTTCCCGTTCTGGTCATCGACAACAACTGGCATCGGCTCAGCCCGCTCCGTCAGGCGCAGGTGCCGACGCTTTACGGCGAACCGCTGTCCTCGGCGTTTGAAAACCAGATGGACATGTCAAAATACACGTACCTTTTGTGCGCGACGGACAATACGGCTTATAATGCTCTGGTCTGTTCTCATTTTTCATACGAATACGGGCGCGGCAACATTCTCCAGCTGGCCGGGGAAAAAGATGAAAACGAGCTTTGGGCGTATCATGAATCCGTCAAGGGGCTGACTCTGATCGGCGAATCGCAGAGCTTTTCAGACCTGCAGAGCCGCCTGTACATCGGATGGAAATTTACGGCGACCCGTCTGACGGACAAGTATACGTTTCAGGATTTTGCCGCCAAGCTGAACCGGGATTTCTTTTTAATTCTGGCCGTTTCAGAATCCGGCGCCCTGCGTTTTTCGACCGTCGAACACATGCTTGTCCCGAAAACGGGCGACACCGTGATTGCCTTTGCCGCGCCGGAAAAAGCGCCGGTCGAAATGCCGAAGGAAGAAGTTTTCGATACCGTTACTTCTTAAAAAATTTTTCCAGAATGCGCCGGTAAATCCGAACCTGCTGATGCACATCGTCAACGGCGACGCTTTCATCAATGCCGTGCATGCCCTTCCCCACCAGTCCGCTTTCCAGAACAGGGCAGTAATGCCGGATGAACCGGGCGTCCGAGGTTCCGCCGGAAGTGCTTTCCTCAGGGCGGTAACCGGTAATCTCCTCAATCGCGTCGGCAACCAGCTTCGGAAAAGCCTTGTCCTGTATGACAAAGGCATTGCCCGAACATTCGGTTTCAAGGTCAAATGAAACGCCGGTCTGCTCGGCAATCGGGCGAATGCGCTTCCGAATCAGGGCGTCAAGGCTGTCCGCCGTGTGGAGGTCGTTGAAGCGGGCATTGAAACGCGCGGCGGCCTGCCCCGGGATAATATTGGACACGGGATTGCCGACGTCAACCGATGTCACCGCCAGGGTTGAGGGATCAAAAGCATCGGAACCGTTGTCCAGAGGCTTCCGGATTTCCGTCAGCATATCCATCAGAACTTCGACCGCATTCACGGCTTTTTCCGGATAGGCCGAATGCCCCTGGACGCCCGAAACGTTAAGGACAGCGTTCAGGCTGCCCCGGCGTCCGATTTTAATCACCTGCCGTTCTTCGTCATTTCCCGACGGCTCTCCCACCAGGCATACATCCCATTTTTCCCCGCGTGCCGCCAGTTCCGTCAGCATGGAAGGCGTCCCGTAATCGGCTTTGCCCTCTTCGTTGCCGGTGATCAGCAGACTGACGCTCCCCTCAAACGTGAATCCTTCCAGCGCCGTGATGAATGCCGCGACGCCGCTTTTCATGTCCATGGCGCCGCGCCCGTACAGACGGCCGCCTTCAATTTCCGCGCCAAACGGCGGATGCGTCCATTCGCCGCCGGCCGGAACGACATCCACATGTCCGGCAAAACAGAAATGCGGACGGCCGGTTCCCTTTCTGGCAAACAGGTTTTCAACACGTTCTTCGCCTTCGCCATAAATCAGGCGTTCACACGCAAAGCCCATGGGAACGAGTGTTTTTTCCAGAACGCTCAGAATACCGGCCTCTTTGGGCGTGACGCTGGGACACCGGATCATATTCCGCAACAGGGAAATGACATCTGTCATGCGGTTTTCTCCAACATTAAAGAAGACAGGAAAGAAACAAGATCGTCCGTCTGGTAATCGCAGAAATCAGGCGTTTTTGAAATCATGTTATAAACATTGTCACGGCTGTTCGTGGAAATCCATACCGTTTTCATGCCGATTTTATGAGCTGTCAGCAGGTTTGTCTGGCTGTCGTCGAACATCACGGCACTTTCGGGGGAAACGCCAAAGGTTTCCAGCATTTTCAAATAGGTTTCCTTCGCGGGCTTGGGCACATATCCGGCTTCGCGTATGCTGAAAATCCCGTCGAAGCATCCTTCCAACCCGATGCATTTCAGCACGCGTTCGGCATGATGATACGCCCCGTTCGTAAAGACAAACCGCCGCCCCGGGAGAGCTGAAACCGCCGTGCGAAGAGGCTTGTTTTCCTTCAGACAGGACAGATCCAGATCATGCACGTAATCGGTAAAATCTTCGGGGCGGACATTGTGCTCCAGCATCAGCCCACGCACCGTCGCACCATATTGCTTATAGTATTTTTTCTGAATTTCGGAAGCGTCTTCACCGTTGACATGCAGGGCATCCATGATAAACGACTGGATACGGTCAGCCATCTGGCTGAAAAGGCCTTCCGTCGAGGGGTATAAGGTATCGTCCAGGTCAAAAATCCAGTTGCGGACGGTTTTAAAGTCATTTCTTAACAGTTCATTGTTCATTATTTTATGCTTACTCAAAGTCTTTTCCGGGACATATTATGATACAGGGAAGGACTTAAGAAAAGGTATATCTTTCGGGAAAAGCACTAAAAATCAGGCCTTCGGACGCTTCAGGCCGCCGCTGTGCGTCGTGCCCCGCTCTTTCGATTTTTCCGATAAAAGCACCGTTGCCCCGGCGAACGCGGAGGTCTATAATAAAATTCGGTTTTTCTCAGCCGCAAGGAATCGCCCGAAGGTGAAGGAAACCGCGAAAGGAAAAAAATGGATACACGGGTCGCCCTGATCGGAATTGTCGTCGAAGATAAAAGTTCTGTCATGCACTTGAATACTCTTCTGCATGAATACAGCTCTTATATTATCGGCCGGATGGGTGTTCCTTTCCACAAAAAGGAAATCTGCATCATCAGTGTCGCCCTTGACGCTCCACAGGAAGTCATCAGCGCCCTGTCCGGCAAACTGGGGATGCTGCCCGGCGTATCAACCAAAACAATCTATTCAAAATAATGCTGACGGGAAAGGTTCGCCTGCCCCGAAAGGAGAAAAAATGTACAACCCGAAATCTTTGAAAGCCGAAGAATTCATCAGTCCTGATGAAATTCTGGAAACTCTGGCCTATGCCGAAGCCCATAAACATAACGCCGCCCTGATCGATTCCATTCTGGAAAAAGCGGAACAGCGCAAAGGTCTCAGCCACCGTGATGCGTCCGTCCTTCTGGCCTGCGACATTGAAGAAAAAAATCAGAAAATCTACAAACTGGCGGAACAGATCAAAAAAGACTTTTACGGCAACCGTATTGTCCTGTTCGCTCCGCTGTACCTGTCAAACTACTGTATCAACGGCTGTCTGTACTGTCCTTATCATCTGAAAAACAAGCACATCCGGCGCAAAAAGCTGTCTCAGGATGAAATCCGGCG
Organism: uncultured Rhodospirillaceae bacterium; assembly: GCA_900553035.1. Classification (GTDB taxonomy): domain Bacteria; phylum Pseudomonadota; class Alphaproteobacteria; order CAAGCB01; family CAG-977; genus CAG-977. Next base: position 9,550 of record USCC01000001.1, read on the forward strand.
CGAAGTCATTGCGCTTCAGGACATGGGTCACAAGCGTCTGGCTCTGGAAGCCGGTGAAGACCCCGTCAACAACCCGATTGAATATATTCTGGAAAGCATCCGCACCATTTATTCCATCAAGCATAAAAACGGCGCCATTCGCCGCGTCAACGTTAATATTGCGGCGACGACGGTAGAAAACTACCGGAAACTTAAGGACGCCGGAATCGGTACGTACATCCTGTTTCAGGAAACGTATAACCGGGAATCGTATGAAACGCTTCATCCGACCGGCCCAAAGCACAATTACGCCTACCATACCGAAGCCATGGACCGCGCCATGGACGGCGGAATTGATGATGTCGGCCTGGGTGTTCTGTTCGGCCTGGAGTCTTACCGCTATGAATTTGCGGGTCTTCTGATGCATGCCGAGCATCTGGAAGCCGTCCACGGCGTCGGCCCCCATACGATCAGCGTCCCGCGGGTCTGCCCGGCGGACGATATTGATCCGGCGGCGTTCAATAATACGCTGTCCGACGACCTGTTCGCGAAAATCGTTGCCTGCATCCGTATCGCCGTTCCCTATACGGGCATGATCGTTTCGACCCGCGAAAGCCGCAAATCACGCGAACGTGTCCTGCATCTGGGCATTTCTCAAATCAGCGGCGGCTCTTCGACCAGCGTCGGCGGGGACGTCGAAAAAGAAAGCGAAGACGAAAATTCCGCCCAGTTCGACCTGTCCGACAAACGGACGCTGGACGAGATTGTGAACTGGCTGATGCAGATGGGCTATATCCCCAGCTTCTGCACGGCCTGCTACCGCGAAGGGCGAACCGGCGACCGCTTCATGGCGCTGTGCAAAAGCAAGCAGATTCAGAACTGCTGTCATCCGAATGCTCTGATGACACTGAAGGAATATCTGGAAGACTATGCCTCCGAAGATACGAAAAAAATCGGATACGACCTGATCCGCCGGGAGCTGGCCAACATCCCGAAGGAAAAAGTCCGCGCCGTCTGTGAAGACCGGCTGGATAAAATTGCCCGCGGCGAAAGAGATTTCCGTTTTTAACCATAACCTCATGCGAACGCCCCCTGAAAAAGGGGGCGTTTTCACAAGAAGCACGGCGGCCGCTTTATAAGACCGCCCTCAGAATAGCAACAGAGCGATCGCCTGAACCGCCGCAATACGCAAAGCCAGCGTCAGCGGATACACCGTCGCATACCCCAGCGCCGCCGCGTCCGTTCCCGACATATTGGAAATAAATGTCAGGGATGGAAGGCTGGTAATGCATCCCGAAAGCGCACCACACAGCGTCAGATAGTTCATCTTTTTGAAAATGCGCATGTACGCACCCACCAGAAACAGCGGAACCGTCGTGATCAAAATACCCATACCGATCAGGAACACCCCCTCGCCGCTTCCGATCAGGCTGAAGAAGCCGGCGCCCGAGGAAATTCCGACAACCGCCAGAAACAGAATCAGACCCAGCTCCTTAAAGGCTTTCAGAACATTCTGCGGCGTGTAGAAAATAATATGCCCCAACGACCCGCGGTACGACAGCAGAAGCGCCGTCACCAGAGGCCCGCCCGCGGCTCCGAGCTTCAGAGGAACGCCGACTCCGGGAATGTAAAACGGGATGAGTCCGATCAGGATCCCCAGCATCAGGCCGATAAAAAACGGCACGAAACGGGTCGTGTTCATCGCTTCCGCACTGTTCCCCAGATACCGGACCAGAGGAAGAACGTTGACGGCCTTGCCGACGACAACCACGGCATCACCGTAAGCCAGCCTCAGATCCGGCTGAGGCGACAGGGAAATACCGTTGCGGATCACGCGGGAAATCACCCAGTGGTGCCGGGAATGCCCCATGATTTTCTGCAACGGTTTGCCGACCCGGGACGGACGAGTCACCAGAATGGTCTGTGATTGGATTTTCGAAGCGCTTTCCACCATCAGATCACGCTGGGGATCCACCTGGAACAGCAGGGAAATCGTTGAAAAATAGGTTTTCGGACCGAACAGAAGCAAAATATCGCCGACCTGGATTTTCGTATGTTCATGCGGAACAATATATTCATCACCGCGCTTCATCCGGGAAACGGCCATGGCGTAATGAACCATCTTCAGAAAATGGCCGATTTCAATCCCGTTGAAATTCGGATTGTTGACGACAACGTTGAACGCCTCCATCTGCGGGTTGTCCTGGGCTTTCTGATACTCATAGGCCGCGACTTCATCCGCGATATTGACACGGAACGCCGCACGCAGAAGGATGAAAACGATAATGCTGCTGAGAATCGTAAAAGGGTACGCAATGGCATAGGCCAGCCCGGATTTGGCAATTTCATCCCCATGAACGCCCAGTTCGCCTAAAATTTGCTGCGCGGCGCCCAAAGCCGGCGTACTGGTGACCGCACCCGAATAAAGCCCCAGCGTTTCCGGAAGGGAAACGCCGCCCCACCTGTAAATCAGCATGGCAATGACGGAGCCGACAAAAACGACGCATAACGCCGTCATGTTCAGTATCAGACCGTTTTTGCGCAGGGACGCAAAAATACTCGGCCCGACCGACAGCCCCATGGAATAAATGAACAACACCAGTCCGAATTCACGGATGAAGGCCAGGACTTCGGGGTTCAGAACCGTTTCGCGGACATTCAGAAAATGCCCGACCACCAGCCCGGCAAACAGAACGCCGCCGGCCCCCAGACTGATTCCCCGAACCTTCAGACCGCCCAGAAAAATTCCGGCGAATGAGGTGACACTCAGACAAAGAATCGTCAAAACCGCTAAAGACATATCCGCACTTCCGACAAAAATAATAAATGCCTTATTCTAACGTCCCAAATATAAATTATTTATTTAGAATGTCACTCTGAATCGAAAAAAATGTTTTATTTCCGCTGATTACCCCGAAACGCGCCTGACCGCCGGATACAGCGGAACGGAGGCCGGTCAAATAAAAAATCACGCACTCAAAGTCGAAAACAGCGTTTCAAAGTCACCCGAACAAAGAATGCCGTGCAGACGTTCAATTTCTTCTTCCGGCCGGTCATAAATTTTCAGCTTCAGAATCCCGGAAATGACATCTTCCGGAAAGCGGTACCGGATAACCCGAGCCGGATTCCCGCCGACCACGGCATACGCCGGAACATCCTTTACAACAACGCTTCCGGCCGCGACAACCGCTCCTTCCGCAATCCGGACTCCGGGCAGAATCACGCTTCTCATCCCCAGCCAGACGGCATCCTCGAGAACGGTATCCCCTTTGCTCTGATAGGCTTCGACGATTTTGTCCTCAAACGGATAATTGGAAATCCAATCATTCCTGTGTGTGCTGTTCCCGCCCATCAGGATGACGGTCTCTGCCCCGATGCATACATAGTTGCCGATGTACAGCCGGTCAATCTCCCACTGAGGCTCCCAGGCCTCCAGACTGTAGGAATCTCCGTACAGGTAACGCACGACATACTCTTCAAAATCCGGAGTCCAGGCATTGCTGTAATAGCTTTTCGTCCCTTTGATGATGATGTTCGGATTTTTCACACTCTGGTGCAGGTACTGAACCTTTGACCAATGCTTCATCCTTTTCCCTCCGTCCCTTTTCAAAAAAGCCCCGGCCGCCGTCCCGCCGAAGGCCGCAAAAAAGCCCTGAACTTTAAGGAGTTCAGGGCTTTTTGATGGTGCCGTTGGAGAGACTTGAACTCCCGACCCGCGCATTACGAATGCGCTGCTCTACCAACTGAGCTACAACGGCACGACAGCACCCTTTTATCTCGTTTCAAAAGGAACTGCAAGCGTTTTTTTTCATCAAACGTCCAAATTTACGACGTTCAGCGCGTTGTCCTGAATGAAATCGCGGCGCGGTTCCACAATGTCGCCCATCAGCGTCGAAAAAACGGCTTCGGCCTGATCAAAGTGGTTGATTCTGACCTGCAACAGGGAACGTACATTTGGATCCAGCGTTGTTTCCCACAGCTGTTCCGGATTCATTTCGCCCAGCCCTTTATAGCGCTGAATCGAAATGCCTTTGCGCCCGACTTTTGAAATGGCGTCCGACAGCGCCATCGGCCCCGTCAGCCGGAATTCCGCATCCTTTGATTTGAAAAGACCCGTCTTGATATAAAAATCATGCAGGTCGCTTGACATTTCGTTCAGCTTCCGTGCTTCACCGCTGGTCAGCAGATTGATGTCAAGCGTAAAGCGTTCCGTCACCCCGCGCAGGGTCCGGCTGAAAACGAAAGCACCGTCAGAGTACACCGCTTTCCAGCCGCGCTCATATTCCGGTTCGATTTCGTTCAGACGCGCGGCCACGGCGGCAACATGCTCTCCCGCTTTGGCCGGATCGTCGTATTTCGCCGGGTCAAACATCCCGTGAATGGCCATCTGTTCAATGATTTTCGACGGCACCTGACGCGACAGAGCATCTACCAGATGGCGGCACGCACGCGCTTCTTCGGCCTGACGCACCAGATCGGGGCCGGCCAGCTGAACGCCGTCATAGCGAACCAGAAGCGAATCCTGCGTCGCTATGCTGATCAGATAATCTTCCAGAGCCCGGTCATCCTTCAGATAAATTTCCGAATTGCCGCGGCGTGCGCGGTACAAAGGCGGCTGAGCAATATAGACATATCCGCGCTCGATCAGTTCCGGCATCTGGCGGAAGAAAAACGTCAGCAGAAGCGTGCGGATGTGCGCACCGTCGACGTCCGCGTCGGTCATGATGATGATTTTATGGTAACGGCATTTGTCCGCATTGAAATCATCGCGGCCGATACCGGTTCCAAAGGCCGTCACCATCGTTCCGATTTCCGCCGAGTTCAGCATTTTATCAAAACGCGCGCGTTCAACGTTCAAAATTTTACCGCGCAGGGGAAGAATCGCCTGAGTCGCACGGTTGCGCCCCTGTTTCGCCGACCCGCCCGCGGAATCGCCCTCGACAATGAAAATTTCGGACAGAGCCGGATCGCGCTCCTGGCAGTCCGCCAACTTGCCCGGCAGAGAAGCCATGTCCAGAACGCCCTTGCGCCGCGTCAGATCGCGGGCACGGCGAGCCGCTTCACGTGCGGCGGCGGCCTCAACCACCTTGCCAATGATTTTCCGCGCTTCGGTCGGATGCTCGCCCAACCATTTTTCAAGCTTTTCACTGACGATATTTTCAACAACCGGGCGGACTTCCGAAGAAACCAGCTTGTCCTTCGTCTGGGATGAAAACTTCGGATCGGGCACTTTCACGGACAGGACGCACGTCAGGCCTTCGCGCATGTCTTCGCCCGACAGTTCAACCTTTTCCTTTTTCAGCAGGCCCGTTTCCATCGCGTACGCGTTGATCGTCCGTGTCAGCGCTCCGCGCAGGCCGGCCAGATGGGTGCCTCCGTCGCGTTGCGGAATATTGTTCGTAAAACACAGCGTCGTTTCATGATAGCCGTCAGTCCATTCCATGGACAGGTCGACCGTGATGCCGTTCTTTTCCCCGGTCAGGGAAAACGGCTTTTCATGAATCGACGATTTGGATTTATCAATAAAGCGGACAAATTCCTCAATGCCGCCTTCGTAACAGAATTCGATTTCCTTCGGATTGCCGGGGCGTTCGTCTTTCAGGTGCAGAAGAACGCCCGAATTCAGAAAAGCCAGTTCCCGAAGCCGGTGTTCCAGCGTATCAAAATCAAATGTCGTATCGCTGAAGATTTCCGTCGACGGAAGGAAGGTTACCTCGGTCCCTGTCCGGTCGGCCGGAACAGCGTCCCTGACGACCTTCAGCGGCGCGACCGCTACGCCGTTGCGGAACTGCATGTAATGTTCCTTGCCATTACGCCAGATGCGCAGGTCCAGAACAGAAGACAGCGCGTTGACCACCGAAACGCCGACGCCGTGCAGACCGCCCGAGATTTTATAGGAGTTCTGGTCGAATTTACCGCCGGCGTGCAACTGGGTCATAATGACTTCAGCCGCCGAAACGCCTTCCTCCTTATGCATATCCGTCGGAATGCCACGACCGTCGTCGCGGATGGTGACGGATCCGTCGGGATTGATAACGATTTCCGAACGGGTACAGTATCCCGCCAGAGCTTCGTCAATGGCATTGTCCAGCACTTCGTACACCATGTGGTGCAGGCCTGTGCCGTCATCCGTATCGCCGATATACATACCGGGACGTTTGCGCACCGCGTCCAGCCCTTTTAAGACTTTGATCGATTCAGCGTTGTAATCCGACCCGTCGTGAGGATGTTTGATTTCTTCCGTCATTGATTTCCACCTGTTTCCTGCCGTCAGGAAGCGGCCGCCAGAACGGACGGCTCCCTTGACAATGTATCCACGGCGACGAAATGCGCCGTTTCCTTTAAACCTTCAAATAACTTTTCTTCCGTACCGGTCATCCAGACCTGCGTTCCCAAAGCCGCAATCTCGGCGAACAGTGCCTCCCGCCGGCCGGCGTCGAGATGCGCGCTCACCTCGTCCAGAAGCAACAGCGGCAACGTCCCTGTCCGTTCCGCCTGCGCCCGCACATGCGAAAGCAGGATGGAAATCAGCAGGGCTTTCTGCTCCCCGGTCGAACACAGCGCCGCCGGTATTCTTTTTTCCCGGTGAACCGCGGACAGGTCAACCGTATGGACGCCCCCGGCCGCGCCGCCTTCGACATATATTTTGCGAGACGTGCGGAAACGTTCCCGGATGCAGGCTTCCGCTTCCGCAGGTTCCATCCCCGCCAGCACATCCTCCATCCCGCCGGTCAGCTCCAAACCGGCTCGCGGAAACGAATCCGAAGCCTGATCCAGGCGACTGCGGAGTCTTTCAAGCGTTTCCCGCCGGGCGGCCGCGATTTTTGAACCATACCGGCCCAGCGTGTTTTCCAACGCCGACAGCCACGCATCATCTCGTTTTCCTTCGCGCAGCAGAAGCCCCCATTGCCTCAAAGACTGGGCATACGCCGCGCAATGGCCGGCGTGCGCCGGGAAAAAGGCTTGTGTCAGGCGATCCCAGAAACGCCGCCGCCCCGAAGGATCCCCGGAAAACAGACGATCCATCGCCGGCGTCAGCCATACAGCCGAGCACACGCTCCCCAAATCCGCCTGGCTTTTCCGGGGTTCACCGTTCAAGCGAATGGCACGGCGATCCGTTCGGGACCGCCCCCCGGGTACCGCTTCGCATCCCGTGCCGATTTCAATTTCCTCCGCGCCGTTGTGCAGAACAGCCGCAACAGCCCACGGAAAAGCGGCGACTCCGGCCTCTTCTGTCCGCCGGGTCACGTCTGCGAAACGCGCGTTCCGAATACCTTTTCCCGGAGCCAGAAAGGAAACGGCCTCCATCAGGTTTGTCTTTCCGCTGCCGTTCGGCCCCGTCAGGACGACCAACCCCGCCCTTTCCGGCAGTTCAAGGCGCAAAGAAGGATAATTCCGGAAATTCGTCAATGTCACGCGCCGGACAAACAGCCCGGCCGCCGACGGCTCTGCCGCCCGGCCGGAACATGTTTCGCCGCCCGGTTTACCGTGCGAGCGCCTGTACATCAATTCATTTGCCGTAATAATTTTCTTACACCCGCATCGGCATCAAAACGAACAGGACGCTGGGATCGGACAGATCCGTCAAAACAGTCGGAGACGCCGAATCCAGGAAAGCGACGCGCACCAGGCCGCCCTTGATCTGGCCCAGAACATCCAGCAGATAACGGTAGTTAAAGCCGACGTCCACCCCTTCCGCGTCGTATTTGGCTTCCAGTTCGTCCTGCGCGCTTCCCTCTTCGGCGTTCGCGGCGGAAACCGTGACCAGCCCTTTGGAAACGGACAGACGGACAGCGCGCGATTTTTCGGACACGACAGCCACACGGTCGACCGCGGCCATCAAAGCCGGCGCTTCGACTTCCAGAATCTTGTCGTTTTCCAGAGGAATTACGCGTTCATAATCCGGGTATGTTCCTTCAATCAGCAAGGACGTCAGAATCAGATTGCCGAATGTGAACTGGATTTTATACGTGGACAAAGCCACCTTGACTTCGCCGGATTCTTCGGCCAGAAGCTTGCTCAGCTCGCCGATCGCCTTGCGCGGGATGATAATACCCGGCATTCCGGCGGCGCCTTCGGGGAAAACGGCTTCGGCACAGGCCAGACGATGGCCGTCTGTCGCGACGGCGCGCAGGATTTTCTCCTCCTTGGACGTCGCTTCGTGCAGATAAATACCGTTCAGATAGTAGCGGGTCTCTTCCGTTGACACGGCAAAAGCCGTCCGTTCAATCAGATCCTGCAGATCCTGAGCCGGAAGGACAAACGTGTGCGTCATTTCACCCTCGGCAATCGTCGGAAAATCCTCGCCCGGCATCGTCGCCAGAGCGAACTTCGCACGTCCCGCGGCAATGTTCAGCTGCCCCTTTTCAGTATTCAGCGAAAATTCGATTTCCGCTCCGTCCGGAAGCTTCCGGATGATTTCGTACAGCTTGTGTGCCGGCGCGGTAATGGATCCCGCGGCATCGACCTTTGCAGACGCGTTTTCACTGATTTCCAGTTCGTTGTCCGTCGCGTTCAGGACAATCCGACCTTCTTCCCCGGCCTCGGCCGTGATTTTCACATTCGAGAGCAACGGGTTCGTATGGCGGCGTTCGACCACGTTCTGGACATGGGACAATGACTTCAATAAAGCGGCGCGTTCAATTGTAAACTTCATGGGACCTTCTGCTTGGCAAAATGGTTGAAAAATAACTTTGAAACAGTCGTCAACTGTAAGGCCGTTAGTATACCACAAACCCCCATTTTCCCAAGCAAAAAATGATGCTTTTCCCCGAGTCGCCATTCTTTTTGCATGACGGTTTCCAACACAGGCGGCCTTTGGAAAAACTGCGTAGAAAGAAGCGCCCGAATCCGAGCCTCCGCCGCCCTTCGGAAGCGCCGGGATTTTGCGTGAAACGAAAGGCAAACGACGTTGCTCAAAAAAAGAGGAAGAAAGCCGCCGGACTCAGAAAGCATCAAAATCTTTCCGGAAGTTACGGCATAGAACCGTCTCAGGCGAGCGGGTCTTTTCCTTCGCAGAACCACGGAACGGCAGGATTGTGCACATTCTTCCGGGAAAAAGAGGTCAAACCCGGCCGCCTTTATGCCCGGAACACCAGAAGAAAGAATAAGCCCCCCTTGCGGGGAAAGGCCTTTCAGTCCGGGAATTTATCTGCCTTTCAGACTCATCCGCGTCTTTCGGCGTCAGAACTTCAGAGGGATTACAGAGAAAGGGAACGGCGCAGTCCCTCCACCTCGTCGCGGAAAGAAGCGTCCTCACCCATCATTTCCTCAACTTTGCGCACCGCGTGGATGACCGTCGTATGGTCACGGTCGAATTTGCGCCCGATTTCAGGCAGTGAACGCGGCGTCAGCGTTTTCGACAGGAACATCGCCACCTGACGCGGACGGGCGACGTTGCGCTCCCGCCGTTTTGACTGCATTTCGGAAATACGGATGTTGTAATGCTCGGCCACCTTGCGCTGGATTTCCTCAATCGTCACACGGCGATCCAGAACATTCAGGACGTCGCGCAGAATCTCGCGCGTCCGGTCCAGAGTCACCGAGCCTCCCATCAGCTGGACATGCGAAGCCACCCGAATCAAAGCCCCTTCCAGCTCCCGGACGCTGGAAGTCATTTTCTCGGCCAGGAATTCAATGACATCCTGCGGGATGAAGACCCCCAAAGACTGCGCTTTTGTTTCCAGAATGCCCAGCCGGAGTTCATACGTCGTCGGATGAATGTCCGCCACCAACCCCGACCCCAGACGCGTTTTCAGACGATCCTCAATACCTTCCAGATTAACGGGCGGCTTGTCGGCCGACAGAACGATCTGTTTGCCCTGATCAACCAGAGCGTTGAACGTATGGAAAAATTCCTCCTGTGTATTTTCCTTGCCGATCAGAAACTGGACGTCGTCAATCATCAGGACGTCAACGGCGCGGAGCTGTTCCTTGAACGAAAAAGTGTCCTTGAACCGAATGGCGCGGATAAAGCGGTACATGAATTTTTCAGCGGACAGGTAGACCACTTTGCGCGACGGATTGCGTTCCCGGATGTGCCATGCAATCGAATGCATCAGATGCGTCTTGCCCAGACCCACTCCCGAATAAAGATACAGGGGATTAAAGGAAACGGCATCGGATTCGGCCACCCGGCGGGCGGCGGCATAAGCGAACTCGTTCGGCTTTCCGACCACAAAATTATCGAACGTGAAGCGGGGATCCAACGCTGCGGACAGGTCATCCTTTTCAGCCGGTTCGGGCATATCGGGCACTTCGGCGGGCTGAGGTTCGGCAACCGTCGGAGCGGCGTATGAATTTGGCAGAGCGGACGCCGTGGGACGACCGACATCAAAAACAAGAGACTCGATCTCCGGATTGTGTTCCCGCCAGATTTCGGACACATCATCGGCAAAATGGCGCACAATATAGTCGCGCATAAAACGCGTCGGAAGATACAGCGACAGGATACCGTCGCGGAAACCGCCCAGCGCCATCGGTTCCAGCCAGCTTTCAAACGCGGAATCGCCGACCTTCCGGCGCAAATCCCGGCACACGAACTGCCATTGCTCCATCAATGTTTCCATTTTCTGTTCAGCCATCGTTTAAAAGCCCTGGTTTTTATGAAAAAGAATCGAAACTGTCCCGATTCTGTGCCGTGATACTAGCGGCACCGGTGCCGAAAGGCAACAGACGAAGGCGCCGAAAAATAAATAAAAAGGCTTGACTCAACATCTTGTACCGGCGCCGCCTGAAACCCCTATTTCTCTACAGCTTCAGGGGAATCAGAATCCGTTTTCCACAACCCGGGCAAACAAAAAGCAGACTGCTGAAAAACAGTCTGCCTTGTTTTTTATCGACAGCCTTGCCCGGCCCCGTTCCGGAACGACCGGCGGCGGACTATCCCAGCGCCTTGATGCGCGCGGACAGGCGGGAAACCTTGCGGGAAGCCGTATTCTGGTGCATCGTGCCCTTGGAAACGGCGCGCATGATTTCGGATTCAGCCGTACGGAAAGCTTCCTGAGCTGCTGCCTTATCGCCTTTTTCCACAGCCGTCGTCACCTTTTTCATAAAGGTGCGGACGCGGCTCATCCGGGCGCTGTTGACAGCGGCGCAGCGGGCATTGCGGCGAATACGTTTTTTAGACGACAGATGATTAGCCATTTTTTAAATCCTGCTTTCTTTCATAGAACCAAGGTAGGTTTTATATAATTAAACCGTCCCGGCGTCAAGCGATTAAACTATTTATGCACAAATTTCGGCGCGCGCTTTTCAACCAGAGCCGCCAGCCCTTCATGGGCATCGGCCGACATCAGCGACAGGCGAGCCATCGCTTCCTCGGCCTTTGCCGCCGTCTGCGGGCATTCCGCCCCGGCCAGCACCGCCTGTTTTGCCAGCACAATCCCCGCCGCCGGCAGCGCCGCGATACGCTCGGCGGTCTGAAGCGCTTCGGCAACAACGTCCGCCGAATCGACAATACGGGACACCAAACCGCATGACGCCGCTTCTTCGGCGGAAATGTGACGGCCGGTCAGCACCATTTCCATGGCTTTCGGCCTTCCGATCCGGGCCGCCAAGCGCGAAACGCCGCCCATCTGCGGCAAAATACCCAAGGTCAGTTCAGGAAAACCGAAACGGGCGTTTTCCGCCGCAATAACAATATCGCTCATCAGGACAAGTTCCAACCCGCCCCCGAACGCATAACCGGCCACTGCGGCGACAATCGGTTTGCGGCATTCCGAAATCCGGTCTGCCGTCCGGCCGTACAGACCTTCCCGAACCAGTTCAGCGCTTTGACGGGTCGCAAATTCGGACATGTCCGTTCCTGCGGCAAAAAAGGCTTCGCCGCCCTTCAGGACAATACAGCGCACCGATTCCTCGGCATCCAGCTGGGCGGCGGCGTCTGCCAGTTCGTACAGCATGGCGGCACAGACGGCATTCATGGACGCCGGACGGTTCAGACCGATGACGCCGATTGAACCGTTGTTTTCCACCGTGATTGTTTCAAAACTCATAGCCTTATCCTTCTTTACTGCGTCGTCAGTTCAAAGCGGACGACGACGGGCTCTCCGTTTTCCACGGAAATGTCCAGCGTTTCGCCGTCGCGGGAATATGATGCGGCCGCGCTTGTATCTTTTTGTTTCTTCAGCTTTTTCCATCCCAGTTGCGGCAGTGTCCGATCGTAAAACGCGATGATTTTCTTTTTTTCGACCTTCGGGCTTTCGGCATATGCTTCAATGATTCGTCCTGCGGGCGTGTCGAATGACACCGACGCGTCGTCCTGCTGAATCAGGCCGTTCATCAGGGGAAGATCTTCGAAACCGGACATGAACGCCGTCCCCTCCGCTTTGACGGGCAGAGCGGAAGCCAGGAAAAAAACGGCGCATAAGACAACATTTTTAATCATATTTCGTTTTTACATCATTTTTTAAAGCATCTCACCATAAAAATACTGCGGAAAGAAGAATACTTCGTTATGATTTGAAAAAACAGGCCGCTTCACGGGCCTTCGGAAAGGAAAAAAGCGTGTCTTCCCGCTCCTGTTTCACATCGCTTCATCGTTTCGGACGGCATCTGGCCGCTTATGGCGTACAGACGTATCTGTCTTTTCTGCCGCGTTCGTTTTTTCTGACGCGGCCGGCGCGGCGCACGGTTTCCGTTCCCCCCGGAACAGCGGAGGAACGTCTGGCCGCCGCGCTGGAATCCACGGGAAGCGCTCCGGCCCTTTCCTTTGCCCGGTTTCTGGCTCTTTATCCGGAATATGCGGGAACGGCGGCTCCGTTCCTTGCCCGGCTGAAAAACCTTCCGCTTCCATCACGCTCACCGGAGGAAATCGGGCGGCTTCCAGACGGTGCAGAGGAACAGCGCAGGGAATTGCTTGCCTTTCTTTACGGAGCGGCCGCGCGGCTTGACCGCAAAAGGAAAAGCCGGGATGCCGGCGCTTTTATCGAAATGTTCGAACGTTTTTCCGCCGCGGAGACCGATATGCGGCTTGAAGGCGCTTCCATGGAGCGTTTCAGGGATAATTTTTATGAAGACGATCTGTTTTCCGTCCCGGAGATCGACTGGATCCGGACATCTGAAAAGACGTTATACGCCGTCGAAATGCCGGAAATGCGCCCGCCGGCTCGAAGGGACGCCGGCACGGCTTCAAGGCTGGCGCGGATTTTCGCGCTGATGATTTTCAGAGACGGCTTTTTTGTGCCTTTTGATTCCGGGAACTGGGGTCTTTCCGCAGACGGGCGTCTTTTCCTGAAACGATGTCCGGTGTCTGTCCGCCTGTCTGCCCCGGAACGCCGCTTTCTTTCCTTTTTTCTTCCCGCCCTTCAGAAGCGTGATTTCCCGCAGGCGGCCAAAGCGCTTTTCAAGGCCGGTTTTCTGCCGCCTCTGACGTCTCTTCTGACGCTGTCCCGTACACTTGAGGCCACGGCCGAAGCGGCGGAGGCCTCATCCGCCGCCGTTCGGGCGGAACACTTAAGCGGTGTTCTGACGAAAGCGGGCGTCTGTCTTCCGCCTTCAATGCGTGTTCTGAAAAATCTTTTAAAGGATATGGAAGACTTCGGCGGAGAACATGTCTGGGAAAATGCCGCCGACGTTTATGCGGATTACGTTTCCCGCGGCGAGCACGTTTTTGCGGAAAAGGCCGGAGAGTTTCTTTCCCCCAGTCTGGCCATGCCCGAGCTCCGAGCTTTAAGCAATTCCGTCCGCGGGCGGAAAATGAACAATTTCGTCACGGATCCGGCCAAAATACCCGAAATGATAAAAAGAGGCGAAACCGGCTATGCCTTTCGCCCCCGCAAAACCTCTCCCGACTGGAAAATCATTGTGCCGCTTCTGGCTCTGGCCGCCCTGCTGTGGGCTCGTTTTTCCTAAAAAGACGGCAGGCGCGACCGTTCCGAAGCGCTCATGGCCTGATAAACCGCCTTGGCATTTGCCGTTGCGGTCGGAACGCCCAGATGTGCGGCCTGCAGATAATGAGTCCATGACTTGGTCAGATCCTGTTTCAGACCGGTTCCCGTCGCGTACATCCATGCCAGCAGTTCAACAGCTTCGACGTCACCGTTGTCCGAACGGCGGCGGATAATCTCCAGATCAAAGGGCGTCACACGTCCGCCGCGGACGTTTCCGACGATTTCGCCCCAATCCGACGTTTCCTTCACCGGGGACAGAGCCTCGGCCTTCTGCGCGTCCAGAAAGGCTCCTTCCTTTTCATGCCATATTTTTTCCGTTTTGGATTCCGCCTTCTTAAACGCCAGAAGGGGCTTTTCCCCGGGACGGGACACAGCATAGTACGATGGAACGACACCATGGTTTTCATTCGCCAGGAGATTCCGGTACATCTGATCCGCCGTCAGGCCGAAAGCCCGAGCCTGCGGGAGGAAAAAACCGAAAGACAAAACAAAGACAAGTACGCGAAGCATGACCGCTTGACCCCAGCTGTAAAAGAATCAAGATTGATTTCAAAACGTTTTATGTATAATGCTATAGGACATTTCCGTTCCGAAATCCAGTAAAATAGAAAGGATTTGTTAATGAATCGCCCACTGATTCCCATTGTCCGCCATACAAACGCCGTCGGGCTGCCGCTTCCGTCTTATGCAACGCCGCTGTCTTCGGGCATGGATCTGTATGCCGCCATCCCGTCAATCATGCGTATCAATCCGCACGAACGGGAAGTCGTTCCCACGGGAATCAGCATCGCCCTTCCGCCGGACTGTGAAGCACAGATCCGCTCGCGCTCCGGTCTTGCCGCCCGGGAAGGCATCATGGTTCTGAACTCGCCCGGAACGATTGACGCCGACTACCGCGGCGAAATATCCGTTATCCTTTACAACACCAGCGACAACATTTTTATTCTGAAAAGAGGGATGAAAATCGCCCAGATGGTCATTGCGCCCGTTATCCGCATTGACTGGCACGAAATTAAAAATCTGGATGCGACACAGCGCGGAGCGGGCGGCTTCGGTTCGACGGGGGTCTGATGATGAAGGCCTTTCTGTTGCTGTTCCTGATGGCTACCGCCGTGCCGGTTCCCTGTACCGCCGGGCCGACGGGGCTTCCCATTCCCCGCTTTGTTTCGCTCCGCTCCAACCAGGTGAACCTGCGGACGGGTCCCGGCATGCGCTATCCGGTCGAATGGGTTTACATGAAAAGCGATCTGCCCGTCGAAATCACGGCTGAATTCGAGCACTGGCGCAAGATAAAGGATTGGGACGGGAAAGAAGGATGGGTGCATCGTCACATGCTGTCCGGACGGCGCACGGTACGTCTGAAACAGGAAGCGCTTCTTCTGCGCGCCCCGGCGGCAGACGCCCTTCCCGCCGCGAAAGCCGAAGCGGGCGTCACGGGACGTTTGATCCTATGCCCCGAAGGAATGAATTTCTGCAAAGTCGAATTCCACGATTTCCAGGGATGGGTTCCCCGGAAATCGCTTTGGGGCGTTTACCCCCGCGAAGTCTTTGAATAGCGCCGTTCAGACGCTTCCGCCCCGCACGCGCACCAGAATTTCAATATCCGAAACGCTCAGATGCTCGGGAAAATCGGGCAGAACCTGCACAGCGATCATGTTTTCCGACACGTCTTCAACGCATCCGGAATCCTCGTAAAAAATATGACCATGCGGCTTGACGTTCGTATCGTAAAACGTCCGCCCGCCGCCGGTCACAATCTCACGCATGATGCCGACATCGCGGAACTGGTTCAAAGTGTTGTAGACCGTCGCAAGGGACAGGCTGATTCCGGCGGTTTTTGCTTCCTTGAAAAGTTCTTCGGCGGAAACGTGCCGGTTCCCGTGTTCAAATAAAAGACGGACAAGCCCCATTCTCTGGCGCGTCGGGCGCAGATTCGCACGGCGCAGAATATCGACGGCCCATGCAAAAGGCCGGGAATTTTTTCTCATTTGCGGCTCCATAATCTTCTTTAATATTATTATTGAATGTTTCTGTCAGGGTTTCAAGAATATTTTCAAAATACCCAATAACTCGTTGTTTTTCAATGATTCATAAAACAAGCTTGAAGGAAGGATCCTTTAAGCGAATAATGATTCCTGACAGACTTTCCGCCCATGCGGAAATAAACAGGAATGCTTGGAAACAATGAAACAGAATAAATACGATGACGAACGTTTTTTCAATAAGTACAGCCAAATGGAGCGATCAAGGAAAGGATTGAAAGGCGCGGGTGAATGGCATACGCTGGCAAAAATGTTGCCGGATTTTCGGGGAAAGCGCGTTCTGGATCTGGGATGCGGCTTTGGATGGCATTGCCGGTATGCCGCCGAAAACGGAGCCCTTTCCGTCCTGGGTCTTGACCTTTCGGAAAAAATGCTGGAACGGGCGCGCCGGGAAACGTCCTCTCCCGTCATCAGCTATTGCCGCCGGCCGATTGAAGATTTCGATTTTCCGGAAAACGCCTTTGATCTTGTTTTAAGCTCCCTTGCGTTCCATTACATTGCCTCTTTTGATGACATCTGCCGGAAAGTCAGCCGCACTCTGACCGTCGGGGGTGATTTCGTCTTTTCGGCGGAACATCCCGTCTTTACGGCCCAGGGAAGCCAGGAGTGGCTTCGGGATGTGTCCGGGACGCCGATCTGCTGGCCGGTCGATCACTATTTCGAGGAAGGCGTCCGGACGGCGAACTTCCTGGGGGAAGAGGTGACAAAATACCACCGCACTCTGACAACTTATATTTCCGGCCTGATCCGCAACGGTTTTGAACTGACGGGTTTTGCGGAACCAAAGCCTGATTCACAGCTTCTGGAAACCGTCCCGGGCATGCGGGATGAGCTTCGGCGCCCGATGATGCTTATCCTTGCCGCCCGGAAGAAATAAGCACCTCGTTGCTACAGCTGTCCCCTTTTGAGCGGACTTTAACACTCCGACGCTGTGCCAGACCGGTTGAAGGCGTTTCAGTTCTCTCCACCGGCTTTCCGGGCGCTCTGTCTTCCGACCTCTGATCCCGCCGTCATGTGATTATCACCCCGCCTCAATAACAGCGTTTTGAGTATTCCGAACGGCGCCCCGCAGGCCGACCGTCCGCTCAGAAAAAAAAGCGCCGTTTCCGGCGCTTTTCGCTTTCACAAAATCACTTAATCCCCGGTCAGAAGCCGGTCGATGAATTCCTTGACCGTCGGCAACTGGCCGTCCTTAAAGAACGGATCCGATGCGAAACGGACAGCATTCGAGCCGGCGAACATCAGTTCCTGCTCCACCGGATAGCCGTGTGCGATGCGGTACAGCTTTTCCTGAATGCAGAAATAACGCGGGTCGGGGATTTTTCCGGTCGTGTTTCCGGGAGCCGACTGGGACCAGCTGGAAAACATGCAGTGAGAAATGCACCCCATGCAGTTCGTGCGTGCCCGCTGGATATCCTCGTTGTTTTTCGGCGTTACGAAAACGATGTGCTCGTCCGCCGTCCGCAGAGGAACCGTCCGGCCTTCTGAAAAATACCCGTCGGCCTTTTCCTTATTCGCCGCCGAAATATAGACTTTCCGGCTTCCGATCATGAAAGGCGTCTGGAAATCACCCGAAGGAGCTTCCGCATACGGCATTGCCGTTTTTGAACGCTCAAACAGGTCATTCAGAAAATCATTGCGGATTGCCGACGATGCAAAGCCCGTCGGGCTGAACCGCTGGACAACGACATCTCCGGGTTTCAGGGAAAGCAGCGTTTTCTGCCATGCCCTGGCCACCGGGCTTTCCCGGGTCAGCAACGACCGGGTTCCAAACTGGAATGCCGTCGGGCCGACTTCCGGATTGTCAATGAAATCCTGAAATTCGCGCAGGTACCAAACTCCGCCGGCAATGATGATCGGGGTTTTTTCCAGCCCGACTTCCCTCATCGCGTTGCGGAGTTCCAGAACGCGCGGGTACGCGTCCTCGGACACATCGGCGTCCTCGTTGTTGGACAGGCCGATATGCCCCCCGGCTTTCCAGGGATCTTCATAAACGACGCCGCCAAGGAACTCCCTGTAGGAGTGGTAGGCGCGCGCCCACAGCGCTTTGAAAGCGCGCCCCGACGAAACAATCGGATAATAGAAGGTTTTGAAAGACGCGGCAATCTGCGCCAGTTTGTAAGGCATTCCCGCGCCGCAGGTGACACCGTGAATCAGCCCTTTGGCGTTTGCCAGGACTTCTTCCAGAATCGTGATCGCCCCCCCCTGTTCCCATAAAACGTTCAGGTGGATGCGGCCAAGCCCGTTGGAAATTTCATAGGCCAGCCGCGCCTGAGACAGACACCCTTCAATCGAATGGCGCACCTGTTCTTCGAACCTTTCACGGCGCGACTTGGCCTTGATTTCCATCGGAATCACGTTACCGTCTTTATCAACGACGTCGGGAATGACGCCGGAAATCGTGCCGACCGCATTGGCGGCGGCCCAGGCTCCGGCTGTTTTCCCCGTACTGACGGCGACGCCTTTGCCGCCTTCAATCAGGGGAAGAACTTCAGCGCCGGATATAAGCAACGGTTTCAGAAGCTTCACGGGAAATGCTCCTTGTTCAATGGTTACGACACCGCCTGTTCCGGCGTTTCCTTTTCCAGATCTTCGCCGGTTTCCTGATTCACCCGCTTCATGGAAAGCTTCACTTTCCCACGGTTATCAACGCCGATGCATTTGACTTTGACAGAATCACCTTCATTGACGACGTCGGTCACTTTCGCAACGCGCTGAGGCGCCATTTCGGAAATGTGAACCAGACCGTCCTTGGACCCCAGGAAATTCACGAAAGCGCCGAATTCAACGACTTTGACGACCTTTCCGTCATAAATCGCGCCGATTTCGGGTTCCGAAACAATTCCGGCAATCCACTTGTAAGCGGCTTCACCGGCTTCCTGAGAGAAGGAGGCGATTTTAATCAACCCGTCTTCGCCCACGTCGATTTTGCATCCGGTCGTTTCCGTAATTTCACGGATGACCTTGCCGCCTGTGCCGATCACGTCGCGGATTTTATCCTTGTTGATCTGCAAGGTGGTGATGCGCGGCGCGTTTTCGCTGACAGCATCACGCGGTGCGGCCAGGGCTTCGGCCATTTTGCCCAGAATGTGCATGCGGCCTTCTTTCGCCTGTTTCAGGGCGATATCCATGATTTCCTTTGTAATGGACGTGATTTTAATATCCATCTGCAGGGACGTGACGCCGTTTTCCGTTCCGGCGACCTTAAAATCCATGTCGCCCAGATGGTCTTCGTCACCCAGAATATCGGTCAGAACGGCGAAACGTCCGTCTTCTTCCTTGATCAGGCCCATCGCGATACCCGCAACCGGGTGTTTCATCGGAACGCCGGCATCCATCAGAGCCAGACAGGAACCGCACACCGTCGCCATGGAAGAGGAACCGTTCGATTCCATGATTTCCGAAACGACACGAATCGAATACGGAAATTCTTCTTTGCTCGGCAACATCGGATGAATCGCACGCCAGGCCAGCTTGCCATGGCCGATTTCACGACGTCCCGGAGAACCGATACGGCCCGTTTCGCCCACGGAATACGGCGGGAAATTGTAATGCAACATGAACGGCTGGCGGTATTCACCGGTCAGAGCGTCAATGATCTGTTCATCCTGATCGGTTCCCAGCGTCGCAACGACCAGCGCCTGTGTTTCGCCGCGAGTAAACAGGGCGGAACCATGAGCGCGCGGCAAAAGGCCGACTTCCGCCGTAATCGGGCGGACGGTCTTCGTATCGCGGCCGTCAATGCGGATACCGGTGTCCAGAATGGCGTTGCGGACGACTTCGGCTTCCAGAGCATGGAAAACACGCGCGGCCACAGCGGCTTCGGCTTCGTTTTCGGCAACAGAGGCTTTTGCCGCTTCGCGGATTTCAGCCACCTTGTCCTGACGAGCCATCTTGTCGGTGATTTTATAGGCTTCGCGCAAAGCGTCGCCGAAATCACGCAGGAATTTTTCGCGGACGATCGCTGTTTCGGGAGCCGGTTCCGGAAGGGACCAGGGCTCTTTCGCGCACATCTCGGCCAGTTCGATAATCATGTTGATGACCGGCTGCATCTGTTCATGGCCGAAGGTGACCGCGCCGAGCATGACTTCTTCGGACAGTTCGTGCGCTTCGGATTCGACCATCAGGACGCCCTGTGCCGTACCGGCAACAACCAGGTCAAGTTCGGACGTTTCGCGTTCCGGAACCGTCGGGTTCAGGATGTACTGACCGTCCCTGTAACCGACGCGCGCGGCGCCGATGGGCCCCAGGAAAGGCAACCCCGACAGTGTCAGAGCGGCGGAAGCGGAAATCATCGCGATCACATCGGGATCATTTTCCATATCGTGGCTCAAAACCGTGCAGGTCACCTGCGTATCGTTGCAGTATCCCTTCGCGAACAGCGGACGGATCGGACGGTCGATCAGGCGTGCGGCCAGAATCTCATGTTCAGCCGGCCGACCTTCGCGGCGGAAGAACCCGCCCGGGATGCGGCCCGCCGCATACGTCTTTTCCTGATAGTTAACGGTCAGAGGAAGGAAATCCCCTTCCATTCCCTCGGGAACGGATTTCGCGGCACACACCGCGCAGTGAACCATCGTTTCGCCGTATTTCACGATCACGGAAGCATCCGCCTGACGGCCGACTTTCCCTGTTTCGATCGACAGCGGACGACCGCCCCATTCGATTTCCTTTTTGAATTCTTTAAACATAGACATCGTTTTCTTTTACTCCTTCACTCTCCGACCTCTTCGGAGAGACGTCTTTCGTCTTCAGATAAATTTACAAATCTATTTTTTTGCCGGAACCCGTTTCTTTGAAAGGAAAAACGGATTCCGGCGCAAATGCCCTGCACACAATCAGCGGCGCAGACCCAGACGGGCGATCAGCTTCTCATAGCGGGAAACATCCTTCCCCTTCAGATAGTCCAACAGGCGGCGGCGCTGCCCGACCATGATCAACAAACCGCGGCGGGAATGGAAATCCTTCCCGTGCTCCTTCAGGTGCTCTGTCAGATTTTTAATACGTTCTGACAAAATGGCAACCTGTACTTCCGGTGAACCCGTATCGCCTTCCTTCGTTGCGTATTCCTTGATCAGTTCCTGTTTGCGTTCCTGCGTAATCGACATCGTATTCTCCTGAAAAATAATGTTTATACAATAACGCGCACGGGACGAATCAATCCGTCCTGCACGCGCACCAGAGCCGTCAGACGGCCGCCGCATTTCGCCTGCATTGTCGTGCCTTCGCAGACGCAAACGCCGGGCGTCCTGTCCGCAATCGGGCCGACCGGCAGAAAGCCGCCGTTCGACAGCCGTGTTGCCTCCGTTTCCGTCAAAGCCAGAGCGAGGATGTCGTCCAGCACGGTTTCGACGGGCAGAAGCACACGAGATTCCATTGAAATATGCCCCAGAGATTCAAGATATTCCAGTGAAAAAGCATTTTCCTCGGAAAATTTTCCGCACCGGATGCGCCGAAGAGCACAGACATGGCCGCAGCATCTCAACCTTTCCGCCATGTCCCGGGCCAGGGAACGCACATACGTCCCTTTGCCGCAGGCGACCTCAAAATCGGAAACGTCCGGCTCGGGACGTCCCACAAGCGTCAGAGAATCAATGCGAATCCGGCGCGGCGTCAATTCAACCGTTTCGTTCCGCCGCGCAAGGTCATAGGCGCGGCGTCCGTTGACATGCACCGCCGAATAAGCCGGCGGCGTCTGCAGAATATCTCCGGTGAATTCCGGCAGAACAGCCCGGATATCCTCATCAGAAGGACGGATATCGGATCGAGCGATGACTTCACCTTCGGCGTCATCCGTCGCCGTCGTCTGTCCCCAGCGTACGGAAAAACGGTAGGCTTTGGCTCCGTCCATGATATGGGAAATCGTTTTCGTCGCTTCGCCCAGAGCCACCGGAAGGACTCCCGAAGCCGCCGGGTCAAGCGTTCCGCCATGTCCTGCTTTCTGCGCGTTAAAAAGCCTTTTGACAATCGCGACCACGGACGTTGAACCGATGCCCGCGGGCTTGTCAACAACAACCCACCCGCTGACAGGTTCACCCTTGCGCCGCCGGCTCATGCCTCCTCCCGGATCACACCGAAGTGCCGAAGTGCCTTGTAAATGCCGTCCGCATCCACGTCATCCGTCACATACCGAGCCGCCGCCTTCACTTCGTCCGGGGCGTTCCCCATCGCAATCCCGATGCCGGCCGAGCGCAACATGTCAATATCGTTGCCGCCGTCGCCGAAAACCATAACATCGTCCCCGGAAAAACCATACCGTTCCGCTACCCGCGCAATACCGACAGGCTTCCCGCCGTCGGCTCCCGTCACATTGATAAATGTCGGATACCACCGCAGAGCCTTACATCCCGGCAAACAGCGCATCAGTCCGGCTTCCTCTTCCTCCGTCACATAAGCGGTCAGCTGAAAAACCGCGCCGTCCCATGCCGAAACATCGCCGCAGACCGGCTCAACATCCGACATGCCGACCAGATCCAGCAGACGGCGGACACGGTCATCCACCCGATTGAACACATTGCGCTCAACCGTTTCAAAACAGCAGGCGATGTTATTTTCCTTCATATAAGGAACGGCATCCCGCAAAGCATCGTCCGGAAGCGGTTTCTGATAGATCACGCCCTCTTTGTCGAAACAGTACTGTCCGTTGAAAGCCACAATACCGTCAAAATCGAAATATTCCTTTAAAAAAGCCGTATCGTTGGGCGAACGACCCGTTGCCGCAAACACCCTGATTCCGGCCCGGCGCAACAGATGCAACGCCCGCCTTGTCGATTCCGGCATACGGTGCGTTTTAAAGCTGATCAGTGTTCCGTCAATATCGAAAAAAACCGCCTTCGTCATTCTACTCTTCTTCGTCGGGGCGAGGGGTCAGATCCCGGCGGACCTTCTCGGAAGCCAGCAGAGCATCGATCCGGTCGGCTTCTCGGAACGACTCGTCGGAAAAGAAGCGCAGTTCGGGCGCCACCCGCAGACGCAGATTTTTTGCCAGAACCGTCCGGAAAAAGCCGCGGGCCAGATTCAAACGCTTCACCAGTTCCAAAGACAGCTCCACGTCATTCCCCAGCGGCACGACAAAGACCTTGCAGAACGAAAAATCCGGCGACACCCGCGCTTCCATCACGGAAACGGGAGGGATGTCCAGCAGGGATTCCGGCACATGGCCGCGTGTGAAGCAATCCGAAAGCAGATGGCGGATCTGTTCCCCGACCCGCAACTGCCGCTGTGAAGGCGGCTTGGAATTCGATCTCATGGCCGGCCTTCCTTACACACGGATTTCTTCAAGCTTCGCCGCGATTTCCTCGATTTCGAAGCATTCCACGACGTCACCCACCATGATGTCGTTATAGTTTTCAAACGACATGCCGCATTCGTATCCTTCGCGGACTTCCTTCGCATCGTCCTTGAACCGTTTCAGCTGAGACAGCCCTCCGGTGTAAATGACAACATTGTCGCGCAACAGACGGACTTTGGCTCCACGCTTTACGATGCCTTCCGTCACCATACACCCGGCGACCTTGCCGATTTTGGAAATCGAAAAGACCTGGCGGATAGCGGCGTAACCGATGATGTTTTCCTTCAGCTCGGGAGCCAACATGCCTTCCAGAGCCTTCCGGATATCATCCGCCACATTGTAAATGATGGAATGGTAGCGTATTTCAATACCGTCGCGCTTTGCCATATCACGCGCCTGTGTGTTCGCACGGACGTTAAAGCCGATAATCAAAGCGTTGGAGGCTTTCGCCAGAGTCACGTCGGATTCGTTAATGCCGCCGACCGCTGCATGCAGGACATGGACGCGAACCTTGTCGTTCGCAATCTTGTTCAGCGTTGCGGTAATCGCTTCGACAGACCCCTGAACGTCCGCCTTCACGACGACGGGCAGTTCCTTGACTTCGCCGGCCTTGATCTTGTCAAACATCTGTTCAACGGCTGAACGGGCGCTCTTGACCTGCAGGGCTTCGCGTTCCTTGCGCTGGCGGTAGTTTGCGATTTCACGCGCCCGGTCTTCGGAAGCGACGACAACGAAATCATCGCCCGCCGACGGCGTTGACTGGAAGCCGATCACCTCAACCGGCATGGACGGCGTTGCCGCCTCAACACGCTGGCCGCGTTCGTCAACCAGAGCGCGGACACGCCCCCAGTCCTTTCCGGCTACGAAAATGTCGCCCTGTTGCAGGGTTCCACGCTGAACCAGAACTGTCGCCACGGAACCGCGCCCCTTTTCCATTTTGGCTTCGACGATTGCACCTTCCGCCGTATGATCCGGATTGGCCTTCAGATCCAGCACTTCCGCCTGAAGCAGAATCGCTTCAATCAGCTTGTCCAGATTAATGCGTTTTTTGGCCGAAACTTCGACAGCCAGGACATCACCGCCCATGCTTTCGACAACAACTTCCTGCGTCAGAAGATCGGTCCGAACCTTATCCGGGTTTGCGCCCGGGACGTCAATTTTGTTGATGGCCACGACAATGGGCACCCCGGCCGCTTTCGCGTGACGGATGGCTTCAATCGTCTGGGGCATGATGCCGTCGTTCGCGGCAACCACCAGAACAACGATGTCGGTCACTTTCGCCCCGCGGGCACGCATTTCCGTAAAGGCCGCGTGACCCGGCGTATCAATGAAGGTGACGCGCTGGCCGCCTTCAAGACGAACCTGGTACGCACCGATATGCTGTGTAATGCCGCCGGCTTCATGGCTGGCGACGTCCGTCGAACGCAGATTGTCCAGCAACGATGTCTTGCCGTGGTCAACGTGTCCCATGACTGTGACGACGGGCGGACGCGGCTGTTTCAGTTCTTCGGGATCATCCGTGTCACGCAGACCTTCCTCGACATCAGCGTCAGCAACGCGGCGGGCACGGTGCCCCATTTCTTCAACAACGATCTGAGCCGTATCGGCGTCAATCGTCTGAGTGATTGTGGCCATGACGCCCAGCTTCATCAGCTGTTTTACGACGTCCGCGCCGCGTTCGGACATGCGGGAAGCCAGTTCCTGAACCGTAATCGTTTCCGGAATGACGACGTCGCGGTAAACCTTTTCGGCCGGCTTGGCCGCCCCGAACATTTTCTGCCGTTCCTTTTCACGGGCGCGCCGGATGGAAGCCAGACTCCGGCCGCGTTCCTCACGGTCGCCGTCCGCGCTCATCAGGCTGGACAGATTAACCCGACCGCCGCGCCATTTGTTGTCGGCGCCGGTTTTTTTAGCCGCATGAGCCCGGTTTTCTTCCTCGCTGCGCGTATCCCGCCGCTTCGGCGCCGGTTTCGTGCGGCGGTTTTCCGCCTCGATCTCTTCCGGCGTCATTGCCGGCGCAACCGCCGCCGGGCGGCGCGGTTCAAACGTACGTTTCGGCGCTTCCGGACGGCTGTCCGTTTTACGGTTTTCGGTACGGGGACGGCTTTCTTCCGCCGGCGCGGCGTTTTCGCGTGCCGGTTTCGCAGCGTCTTCAGCAGCCCGCCGTTTTGCTTCGGCCGCTTCCTCCGCGGCTTTTCTTTCGGCTTCTTCGGCGGCGCGCTTTGCGTCTTCCTCGGCCTGGCGCCGGGCTTCTTCGTCCGCTTTCATCGCTTCTTTCAGAACCTTGAGCCGGTGTGCTTTTTCACGGTCCAGCGCTTCCGCGGGCGTTTCGCCTTCGCGCACCGCCGATACGCCCCCGCGGCCGTCCGTCACAAAAGAGCGTTTTTTACGCACCTCGACCTGGACAGGTTTTGACCGGCCGTGAGAAAAGCTCTGATGGACGCGCCCGACTTCGACCGTCTTTTTCAATTCGAGCTTCGGACGGGAAAGCGTCAAAGGTGTGTTTTTTGTCTTATCGTTAGCGTCAGTCATTCTGAACAAGCCTCATCATTTAATACGTTTAAGCTCTTATGAGCGTATTCGAAGCGGCGGCGAACCTCCGAAACGAAAACGTCCGTCATGGCGCCGGGTTTCAGCGCCGCGTGGATGCACCGTTCGCGCCCCAAAGCGCCGGCCATTTCATCGCCGGTCATTACTTCCAGCACCGGGATTCCTTTCGCCAGACGAACGATTTTCTCCCGTCCGTCCGCAGCGCCGTCCGTCGCTTCCAGAAGATAGGCGACCCGCCCTTTCTGAAGTGCCGCAACGACTTTTTCAAACCCCGATACGACCAGCCCCGCTTTCCGCGTCACGCCCAGGAGATCCCGGCACCGTTTCTCAAAAAGCCGTTCCGTCAATCCGGCCAAGTCGTCCGGATAAGCTACTTTACCGCCCGCCGCCTTTGCAAACAAGTTTTTTGTCACAGCGGTTCGTACGGCATCCGCGTCGGCCGAAACCCAGATTCCGCGTCCCGGCAGACGGCATGCCAGATCGGGAACGACCATCCCGTCCGGCGAAACACAGAAACGGATCAGACGCTCTTTGGGAAGCGTCCGGCCCGTCACGATACACTTACGCACCGTTTCGGCCGTTTTCCGATCTGCCGCGGCGGTTCCGTCATGTTCCGGAGCCGCCGCCGGCGTTTTTTCAGGCTTTCGGGTTGCCGTTTTCGTCAAACCAGTGCTCCCGAGCCTTCATGATCAGCGCGTCCGCGTCATGGGCCGTCATGGTGTTTTCACCCAAAATCTCCAGCAGTTCCTCGTTGGCCAGGTCGGCAAAGTCGTCCAGCGTCCTGACCCCTTTTTCCGCCAGCTTAACCAGCATTTCCTGCGTCAGCCCCTCAAAGCGAATCAGGCTGTCGTCAATGCCCAGTTCCTTGCTGCGGACGGCGAATTCGGCGTTCTGCTTTTCCACATAGGCACGAGCCCTGTTCTGCAGCTCCGTCGCGATTTCCTCGTCAAAGCCCTCGATTGAAGAAATGTCTTCAAGCGGAACAAACGCGACTTCCTCGACAGAAGAGAAGCCTTCCGCGACCAGAAGATGCGCGATGACATCATCAACGTCCAGAGCCGAAATGAACATCTGTGTGCGAACTTTTGCTTCGCTCTGGCGGCGTTCGGATTCTTCGGCCTCGGTCAGAATATCGATGTACCAGCCGGTCAGCTGGGACGCCAGACGGACGTTCTGGCCGCGCCGGCCGATCGCCAGGGAAAGCTGATCGTCGGGGACGACGACTTCAATGCGGTGTGCTTCCTCGTCCAGGACGACTTTCGCGACTTCGGCGGGGGCCAGGGCATTGACAATGAAAACTGCAATGTCGGGCGACCACTGAATGATATCGACTTTTTCGCCCTGAAGCTCGGTCACGACGGCCTGAACGCGGGCGCCGCGCATACCGACACACGCGCCGACCGGATCAATCGAGGAATCCGAAGTCGTCACCGCCATTTTCGCACGCGAACCCGGATCACGAGCCACGGCCTTGATTTCAATCACGCCATCATAAATTTCCGGCACTTCCTGTGTAAACAGCTTCGCCATGAACTGCGGATGCGTGCGGGACAGAAAGATCTGCGGACCGCGGGGTTCCTGACGGACATCCATGATGTAAGCGCGGATACGGTCGCCGTTGCGGAACATTTCGCGGGGAATCAGCTCGTCACGGCGCAACTGCGCTTCGGCGCGTCCCATGTCGACAACAATGTTGCCCATTTCGACGCGTTTGACGATACCATTGCAGATTTCGCCGATGCGATCCTTGAATTCATTGTACTGGCGCAGACGTTCCGCATCACGGACTTTCTGAACGATCACCTGCTTTGCTGTCTGGGCGGCAATGCGGCCGAAATCAATCGGCGGCAGCGGGTCAATGATAAAATCGCCCACGTTCAGAGACGGATCTTTTTTCCGCGCGTCTTCAACGGTGATCTGTGCCGCTTCGTTTTCGACGTTTTCGGGTGTTTCGACGACTTCGATATAGCGAGCCAGGCGGATTTCGCCGGTCTTCCGGTCAATTGTCGCCCGGATGTCGTGTTCCAGACCGTATTTTGAACGCCCCGCCTTCTGGATGGCAAATTCCATTGCGGTTAAAACTTCGTCTTTTTCGATGCCCTTGTCGCGGGCGACCGCATCGGCCACCTGCAACAGTTCGGGACGCGGTAAAGCTGCCGTATGTTCCATAAGTGTCTTCCCTTAAATTTTATTCATCATCAGCCGGAGCGAAAGCGTTGATCAGCTCGTCCGTCAGCACCAGTTTCGCTTTGGCGACATCTGAAAACGGGATTTTAACGTCCCGTCCTTCAAACGTCAAAACAATATCTTCGCCGTCGACGCCGGCCAGACGACCCGTAAAACGCTTGCGGCCGTCAATCAGGACGGCGGCTTCGACTTTTGCCTCGAATCCCTTGAACCGCTCAAAATCGGCCCGGCGAACCAGAGGCCGGTCAAGACCCGGAGAGCTGACTTCCAGCGAATAGTTCCCCTCGATCGGGTCATGTTCGTCCAGAACCGGGGAAATCGCCCGGCTCAGTTCGGCACAGTCGTCCACCGTCATCGGTGTTCCGTCTTTGTGCTCGGCCATAATCTGCAGGGTTTTGCGCTTTTCGCCGCCGCTGATCTGCAGGCGGACGACGTCAAAGCCCATTCCTTCAAACACCGGCCGGATCAGTTCTTCCAGCTTTTCGTTCAGCGTCACGTTTTCCTCCCGTCTTCGGACATAAAAAAAAGTGGGCTTTCAGGCCCACTCTCATAATTCCATATCGGACTATAAGAATGTATTCTTCTTCTCTTCTAGCAGAAGAAAAGGGGTGAATCAAGATTTTTATTCCTGAAAATGATACAGGCGGTCGAACTGTGCCGACAGGAGAAGAGCCTTTATTTCCGGAGGCGCGGCACGGATAACGCGGATGACGCTGCGCTTCGCCGCCTCTTCACAGGCGACGACCAGCATGCCCATGGCCGCGGAATCAATAAAAGAACATTCCGCCAGGTTGAAAACGACCTGTGGTTCGGGCTGGCGGCGCACCTGAAGAAAAACGTCGAAGAATTTTTCCTCGTCCGCCGAGGTAAAATCACCGGACAGCACAAATTCGCGTTCTGTTGCCGTCGAACGAAGAACATACTGCATCATTTCCTCCTGAACGTCAGATAAACCGGTTTTTTCCCCTGCGCAACCGCCTTGAGTTCATAGCGCGTGTTCACCCAGTCCTCCGGCGGACAGCGCCAGTCATCGGCTTTTCGAGCCGTCCATTCAAAGTCCGGCGATTCCATCAGATGTTCCAGAGACCAGCGGATATATCCCATATCGTCGCTGGCCACCCGGAGTTCGCCGCCCGGCCGCAGAAGGCGCGCCAGAACCGGCAGGTTCCTGGGGCCGATGAAACGGCGGTCACGATGTTTTTTCTTTGGCCAGGGATCCGGAAACAGGACGTAGATCCGGCCGAAGCCGCCGTCCGTGAAATGCGGGAACAGATCACGGACGTCTTCGTCATGGACAAGGACGTTGTCCGTCCGCCCCGGCGCCAGACCGACCGTTTCGGGGTCAATATCCCCCCGGCTCTGCGTCCCGGTCAGGTGAGTCAGAAGGCTTGTCACGCCGTTGATGAACACTTCCGCGCCGATAAAACCGACGTCAGGGCGGCGACGGGACTGTTCCGCCAGATGTTCGCCGCCGCCAAAGCCGACTTCCAGCCAGACATCGCGGACGGGGACGGAAAAAAGCGTCCGCGGATCAACGGTTTCATCGGCGTCAAAATGACGCAGCCGAACCCGCGGCAGAAAAGAATCCAACAAAACGACCCGGGAAGGCTTCAGCTTTTTGCCTTTCCGACGGCCGTAAAAACGGTTTTCCCTGAATCCTTTCGCTTCCATCCCCTTCTCCCTTCCTTAAAAGGCCGATTTCAGCGTTTCCGCCAAATCCGTTCTTTCCCAGGGGAACGCCCCGTCAACGCCGGGTGTCCGGCCGAAATGGCCGTATGCCGCCGACGGCAGATAAATCGGGCGGTTCAGCTCCAGATGCGTCCGGATGCCCCGGGGGCTTAAATCCATGACCTCGGGAAGCAGAGCCTCCAGACGGTCTTCATCAACGTGAGCCGTCCCGAATGTATTCAGGTAAATGGCCAGCGGCTTTGCGACACCGATGGCATACGCCACCTGGATCATGGCTCGGTCGGCCAGACCGGCCGCAACGATATTTTTGGCCAGGTAACGCGTCGCATACGCCGCCGAACGGTCAACCTTCGTCGGGTCTTTTCCCGAAAACGCGCCGCCGCCGTGAGGAATGGCCCCGCCGTATGTATCAACGATGATTTTCCGTCCCGTCAGACCGGTATCGCCGTCCGGACCGCCGATGACGAAGCGTCCCGTGGGATTGACATAGAATCTGCTTTCGGGCACCTCCCATCCGTCCGGCAGAACGCGGCGGACAACACCGCGCACGGTTTCGCGGATTTCGTCATAGGAAACGTCATCGGCGTGCTGCGTTGATACCACGACCGTGTCGACGTCAACGGGAATACCGTTTTCATAGCGCAGAGTCACCTGGCTTTTGGCATCGGGGCGTAGCCATGCGACTTCCCCTGAATGACGCATTTTTGACAATTCATGCAGGATGCGGTGCGACAGCGCGATCGGCGCGGGCATCAGTTCGTGTCCCGGCAGTTCGTTCGAGGCGTAGCCAAAAATGATTCCCTGATCGCCGGCGCCTTCCTCTTTGTTTTCCGAAGCGTCAACGCCCATGGCGATATCGGCGGACTGTTCATGCATATGGTTTTCGACCTGTACGGTACGCCAGTCAAAACCCGGCTGGTCGTAGCCGATTTTACGAATGCAGTCGCGGATGGTCTTTTCCATTTCCTCTTTTCCGACGGCGGCGGGCAGGCGGGCTTCGCCGCACAGGATGACGCGATCTGTTGTCGCCATGGTTTCAACGGCGGCGCGGGCGTACGGGTCATGAGAAAGGAAAAGATCAAGAAGGGCGTCTGAAATGCTGTCGCAGACTTTGTCGGGATGCCCTTCGGAAACGGACTCGCTGGTGAACAGAAAACTTTTTCTCATACAATGTGCTCCTCATATCCAAAGTGAAAAGTTTTCCGAGACGGAAAACGCCTCCCATATATAAAACACGGGAGGCGTTTTGAAAACAATTTTAAATCTTATTCGCCGGCTTCTTCTTCCGCGTCGTCAGCACCGGTTTCGACGTCGTTCGATTTCGCCAGAGATTTGACCAGTTCGAACACCTTGCGAGCCACGTTGCGGTCCTGAATGCGGTAGTAGGCGCGGACAAGCTCCAGCGTTTCACGTTTGCTCATGGGATCGTAGTTGAAGCTTGCGGGTTCTTCGGCCAGGCCGACGGCGCCGGCCAGCATGCGCGGGCTGCGTTCGGCAACCTGTTCGTCCATTTCCTCGAAAAAGAAACCGATCGAAACTTCAAGCACCTTGCTGATATCGTACAGGCGGCTGGCGCCGATACGGTTCAGTCCGCGTTCATATTTCTGAACCTGCTGGAACGTCAAACCGATAGCTTCGCCAAGTTTTTCCTGGCTCATTCCGAGCAGGGTACGGCGGAGTTTGACGCGGGATCCGACATGGACGTCAATCGGATTGGGAGAGCCGTCTTCCGTACGGCCGCGAGACGATCTTCTGATGACTGTATCTGACATGTGAGCCTCTCTGTAAAGTGTTTTAATTATTACGCTTCATTTAGCGCGATAAGTGCATCCTATCGTATGTAACGACGTCTAATCAAGCTTTTTATGGGACTTCTTAAAGAAGAATCGTCTTTTTTAAAGCTCTTTTCCGTTAAACCATCTATTTATGATAGAAACACTTTTAGACATCAAAATCAATAGAAATCGATAACACTAGACTAATTTATAGTTATCAAGGAAATTTAAAACTTTTTGCTTCCTGTTTTAAAAGCGCCAAGCTATTTTTTAAAAATGACCATGTACGAGAGTTTTCTTTCCAATCTGTTTCTGTCGGCTTTTTTCTATCCGAAAACGCTGACGGCGGTCTGTGTCGGTATTCTGGCCCTCCTGAGCTTTGCGCTGTACCGGCTTGGAACGATGAAGCGGGATCTGCAGAAACTCTCGCGGCTTCTGGCGGTTTACCGTGAAACGGCGGACGGGCTTCCGGACGGTTATTTCCTGTGGATTTACGATTCTGTGGGTTTCATCGCCCATACGCGTTGCTCGCGCCGGCTGGCGGTCATGCTGAACCTGTTCGCCGGGACGGAAACGTCGTTTGACGCGCTTCTGGAGCGTTTTTCGCCGGCCTGTGCCGAAACGCTGGCCGAAGCGGTCCGCGACATGCGGCGGGAAGACCGGCCCTTTTCCATGGAAGTCCGGAATGCCGACGGAACAAAACATTTCGCGGTGGCGGGCTTCCGTTCACTCGGCCCCGGCAACGCCCCTCTGGCCGACATTCTGTGGATCCGCGACACGACCGAAGACGACCGCCGTCTGTCATCGCTGACCGCCGAAGCCGAAGAGATGAAAAAGCAGAATACATTTCTGGAACAGGCACTGGATTCTTTCCCGTTTCCGATCTGGATGCGCAACGAAGACCTTCAGCTCTTTTCCTGTAACCCCGCCTACGCCCGCGCTGTCCACGCCCCTTCCAAAGAGCAGGCCATCCTGTCGGGAACGGAGCTTGTGTATGAAAAATCGCCACGCGAGGCCCGCGTTCTGGCCGCCGCCGCCCGTGCCGCGGGCAAAGAGCATAACGCCCGGGAATTCGTTGTTATGAACGGACGCCGGCGCCGCATTGAAGTCTCCGAAATTCCCCTGCCGGCGTCGGGAGAATCCTTCCGCAGCAAAACGCTGGGCTTTGTCCGCGACATCACACGCGAAGAAGATCTCCGTCAAAGTCTGGAAGACCACATCCGTTCGCACAACGGCGTTCTGGAGCATCTGAAAACCGCCGTGGCCGTGTTTGACATGGAAACACGGCTCCAGTTTTACAACACATCCTTCCTGAATCTCTGGGATCTGGAAGAGGAATGGCTTGACGGCTCTCCGACGTACGCCCATTTTCTGGACATTCTCCGGGAAAAGCGGCGGCTGCCCGAAAACCGGGATTTCAGCGCCTATAAAGCCAGAGAAATTCAGTATTTTTCCACCCTGGTCTCGGCGCAGGAGGACATTATGCACCTGCCTTCGGGCGTGACGTTGCGCCGCATGCTGATTCCCCATCCGCTGGGCGGCCTGCTGATAACCTACGAAGACGTCACGGGCCACCTGACCATGGAGCGTTCCATGACGGTTCTGAACGAAACGCAGTGCATGCTGATCAACCAGATGCGCGAGGCCATTCTGGTGTTCGGAAGCGACGGACGTCTGCGGCTGGCGAATGCCGCGTACCGGACGCTGTGGCAGTTTGATCCCGGGG
This sequence comes from uncultured Rhodospirillaceae bacterium, assembly GCA_900553035.1. Classification (GTDB taxonomy): domain Bacteria; phylum Pseudomonadota; class Alphaproteobacteria; order CAAGCB01; family CAG-977; genus CAG-977. Next base: position 42,681 of record USCC01000001.1, read on the forward strand.
AATTCAGGAAAAGCGCTCCCAGCATTCCGGAAGTCCTGGAAAAACAGCGCTCCTTCTTTGAAGCCGAAAAGAATTGGGAATCCCTGAAGGAACAGCTTTTGGGCGTTCTGACCGCACATACGGGTGAAATTTTCCAGATCATGCGTTCCGACGGCCGCGTTTTGGAATTCATGTCGCTCGGGCTTCCGGACGGCGGGATTTTTGCTTCGTTCTTTGACGTTACGGAAGAGGAGAAAAGCTCGCTTCTGCTGAAGGAAAAGGAAAACCTCTTTTCACATTACCGCCAGACGGCCGTCCAGACGGATCGGCTACGCTCCCTGTTTCTGGAACAGCTCGGCAACGAAATGGCTCCGCCGCTACGGATTCTGGGCGAAGCGTCCGCCGCTCTTCTCGGGCCGAAGGGCAAAGGGCTCACAAAACAGCAGAAAACACTTCTCCAGTCCGTCTCCGAATCCTCCGAGGATATCCGGAGTCTGCTTTCGGATATGACGGATCTGGCACAGATTGAATCCGGGACGAGCATACTGGAGCTTGATTCCGTCGATGTCCCGGCGCTTTTGAACGCCGCCGTCCGTGCTGTCCGCGAAAGGGCGAAGGCCAAAGGGATCACTGTCGCGTTAAAGGTCGAAGACGGCCTTCCCGCTCTGATCGCCGACAAGAAACGTCTGAAACAGGTTCTGTATTACCTCCTGAACAATGCCGTCGCTTCTTCGTTTAAAAACGGAACGGTCGGGCTGACGGCTGAAGCGGTCGAAGAAGACAGCGGCCGCCGCCTCAGGATAAGCGTTTCCGAAACGTCCCTGAACCTGAACGGAGAAACGGAAACCGTCAATTTCGCGGCACAGGACGGATTCGCGTCCTCTCTGATTTCCGCCCTGATCGAGATGCACGGGGGAGAACTGCAGATTTCGGACAAAAACGGTACGAAAGAAACGCAAATTCTGTTGCCCTGTCGCTAGGTCTTCCCGTCTTCATCTCTGTTTTTTGTCGATTTTTTGCGAAAAAACTTTTTTTATTCTTTCATTTTATATATACTGTAAATGTGATAGAAAGAAAGTCACTGTTTTACAGGATTAAGAAGGTCGAAAAAAATGGAAAACAATCAAAGAAAACGTCCGCGTCTGGGCCTGACGCCCAACGAAATGGGGTGGTCACAGCGTCAGCCGAACCCGGCCGCCGCGCGAAAGGCGGACCAGGACGGTGCTTTCGACAACACAGTGCAGAGCGACAAGGTCCTTTACCGGGATCGTACGGCAGCGCGCCAGGCGGAAGCAAAGGCGCATGAGGAAAAAATGAGCCGTACAGAACCCACGGCGGAAGAAGGGCGCAAGATCCGCATCATGCGCCGTGAACGGCTGGACGTCGAACGCCAGATTCGTGAAGGACTGGACGTCCGCAACAATATCCTGCGCCAGGAACACCGTCTGGGAATCGACGGGGCTCTGTCCTATGAAGAACTGCGCCGCGCGGAACGTTCACCGACTCTGGTCGGACGCCGTAATCCGCTGAAGGCGAAAAAATCCAAATTCAAAGGCCTGGGTAAGACAACACGCAAACGGAAAAACCGTGAAAAACTGTTGCCCTCGGAACGGCGGCGGAGGCTTTCCCGCACGAAAATCGAGCGGAACCGGAAGCTGTACCGCGACCGGATCGCGTCCAAAGATCTGAGCATCACAGGGCCGGACGGCAAAAAAATTAATATTGAACGCTTGCGCAAGTTGCGGGGAATCAGTAAAAATAAGCCCGTTACCCAGCGCGACGTCAATTCCGCCCGGCGGACAATGAAAGCCGAACGCGTCAGAAACGCGGGTCTGCAGATTCGCCGCAGAGACCAGAATACGCGGTAATATGCGCTTGACGCCCTGAATAAGACGGACAACGGGTAAAATCTTTTTATCCGTTGTCTTTTGTTTAACAAGGAAAAGAAACATGACATTCCTCCTTCGTATCGTTCTCCTTTTCACGGGTTTGGTCGGTTCCTACATCGGCAGCCTCAGTTTTAAAGAAAACAGCGGAGTCGACATTGCCATCGGCGCTCTCGGACTTCTGGTGGCCATCATCTGTTTCTTTTTCCTCGCAAAAGGTCTGTGGCGAATTCTGGGTTGCCTGACGACTTTTATCATTGTCGCGCTGATTGTCGGCGCCATCTTTTATTTCCTGGCCGGCTCTGACCTTGTGAGCGGCCTTATGGGTAAAACGCCTGCCGCGCCGGCCGCCGAACAATCGTACGCGCCTCAGCCGCAGGCCGCTCCGGCCACACAGGGCGGCACGCAGGAAATGGTGGAAATGATCACTCCGATGCTTCAGGCCATGGGCGGCGCACAGCCGGCCGCACCGCAGGCACAGCCCGTACCCCAACCGCAGCAGCGGCCCGTCATCGCCGGACGCGTCGAATCCATTGCCAGCGGTGACCAGTTCCGCATCGGCAGTCAGTGGATCCGTCTGTTCGGAATTGATGCGCCGGAAATCCAGCAGACCTGCACGGATCAGCACGGCCGCGCCTACAACTGCGGTTATACTGTTGCACGCAAATTAAAAGAGCTTCTCGGAAATGACGAAGTAACCTGCAGTGTTGTGGCCATGAATGGCCAGGGCAACGTCGTGGCCACCTGTTCAATCGGCGAATTCGATCTGGGGGCCGCCATGGTCGAATCCGGATGGGCCGTCGCCCTGCGTAACGTAACGCCGGTTTATATCCCCTATGAGGACAACGCCCGCCAGAAACAGCTCGGCCTGTGGGCAGGCAAATTCTACATGCCGTGGGAATGGATCGCCCAGCAACAGCAGCTTCAGGCGGAAAAAAGCACGGTCAAAGTGCCCAAGATCAAAAATCCGAACACCCCGAAAAAATCCAGCATTTTCGACCATTTCTAACCCATGTATGCGTTCTGTGTTCAAAACCGGGCCGCGCTGGAAAAAGCGGCGGCCGATCTGGCGAAACTCTGTCGGCCAAAAGATGTCATCGCCCTGTTCGGCGATCTCGGCATGGGGAAAACCGTTTTCGCCCGGGCTTTCATCCGCTCTTTCGGACGCCCTGAGGAAGAAGTGCCCAGCCCGACTTTCACACTGGTTCAAACCTATGACGTCCGCACCGGAAACGGCGGAGAAACAGCCGTCTGGCATTTTGATCTTTACCGTCTGAAACACCCCGATGAAATTTACGAAACCGGATTTGAAGAAGCGCTTTCAGACGGCATTTCCCTTATCGAATGGCCGGAACGAGCCGGAAACAGACTGCCGGGGAACAGATTGGAAATCCATTTAAGCGCCGGGGCTTCGCCCGACGAACGCCGGGTAGAGATTATTCCGCTCGGAAAAACGTGGAAAAACAGGACAGATTGGGAAACGTATGCCGGAACGCATTGATTTAATTCATGATTTTTTAAACACAAACGGCTGGGGCGATGCGGACAGAAAAATTCTGGCCGCCGACGCGTCTTTCCGGCGCTATGACCGCCTGACACGGGGCAATGAAACGATGGTTTTCATGGACGCGCCGCCGCCGATGGAAGACGTCCGCCCGTTCGTCAAAGTCGCCTGCCATCTGGAAAAGCTTGGCTACAGCGCGCCGCATCTTTATGCCGTTGATGAAGAAAACGGCTTCCTCCTCCTGGAAGATTTCGGCGATGCGACATACACGCGTCTTTTGAAAAAGGGCGAAAACGAACACGACCTTTACGCTCTGGCGACGGATCTGCTGATCGATCTGCACCGGCAGGAGGAGAAAGCGGCCGTTCCGGAAAACCTTCCGCCGTATGACGGAGACGCCCTGATGCGCGAGGCGATGCTGTTTCCGGACTGGTTCATGCCTGCGGCATTCGGCGTACCGACGGACAAGGAAACGTCCGATGAATATGCTCTTTTGTGGGAGGATGTCTTTCCGCTGGCCCGAAACGTCCCTCAGACGATCGTCCTGCGCGACTACCATGTGGACAACCTGATGCGTCTGGAAGACCGCGCAGGCATCCGTGCCTGCGGCCTGCTTGATTTTCAGGATGCCCTGCACGGCCCCGTGACCTATGACATCATGTCCCTTCTGGAAGACGCGCGCCGTGACATTGCTCCGGATCTGTTTCACATGATGCGGGAACGCTATATGACCGGAACCGAAATCCCCGACAGAGAAACCTTCCTGGCGTCCTGGGCCGTTCTGGCCGCCCAGCGCCACGCAAAAGTGCTGGGCATCTTCGTCCGGCTGTGCGTCCGCGATAAAAAGAATGTTTACCTCCGCCATCTGCCCCGTCTATGGCGTCTGATGGAACGGGCGCTGGAACATCCATGCCTTGGAAAACTCAAAGTCTGGTTCGACAAACATATTCCGCCTGAAAAAAGGACGATTCCGCCATGCCTGTTGCAAAAATAACTCATGCCATGATTCTGGCTGCCGGACGCGGCACCCGCATGAAACACCTGACGGACGCACGACCCAAACCGCTGATTCCCGTGGCGGGAAAGCCTCTGATTGACCATGTCCTTGACAAAGCTGTCCATGCGGGAGTTCGGGAATACACCGTCAACCTGTGTTATCTGGGCGAGAAAATCAAAGAACATCTTTTGAAAAAAAGCGGCCTGAACTTTCATTTTTCAGAAGAGGAAAATGCTTTGGAAACCGGCGGCGGCGTTAAAAAAGCCCTTCCTTTTCTGGGAGGCGGCTCCTTTTTCGTCCTGAATGCCGACCCGCTGTGGACGGAACCGGGTCGGCCGGCTTTGGAACGGCTGAAGGAGGCGTGGAATCCTGAAACCATGGACGCACTGCTCCTTTTACAGCCCATGACACGCGCGTTCGGCCATGACGGCATCGGCGATTATTTCATCCGGGATGACGGGACGCCGCGACGCAAGGAATCGCCCGGCATGCCCGCGCCCTATGTTTTTGCCGGCGCTCAGATTCTGCATCCCCGGCTGTTCAGGGAGGCTCCTGACGGGAAATTCCCGCTGATCCGCCTTTATGACCAGGCCGAAAAGGAAGGCCGGCTGGCCTGCGTCGTGCACGACGGCGACTGGTTCCATGTCGGGACTCCTGAAGCAACGGCGCTGGCGGAAGAAAAACTGGGAGGATGCCATTAAAAATGTCTTCACCATCAGCCCGCGTCTTCCTTTTGCGGAAACCCTTGCCGCCGAACTGCTGAAACGCAATGACGGCAATCCGCTGGGTCTGGCGAACACCGTTGTTTTCCTGCCGACTCGACGCGCGGGAAAAACAGTGCGCGAGGCTTTTTTGCGCCAAAGCGGGGGAAAACCGCTTCTTTTGCCGCGTCTGATTCCGTTTGGCGGTTTTGACGGGGATACCGAAATTTCGCTTTCACTGACGGACGGCGGGGCGGATCTGCCGCCGCCGATGCCGCCGCTGCGCCGCAAACTGTTGCTCGCACGCCTGATTCAGTCAAAGCCGACTCCTCCGGGGATGGGACCTCTGACACCGGAAAAAGCGCTTCAGCTGGCCGACGCTCTGGCGGATTTTCTGGATCAGGCCTATATTGAGGAAGTCCCGCTTGACTGTTTTGAACACCTTGTCCCGGAGGAATTTGCCGCTCACTGGCAGGATGTCGTTGTTTTTTTAGAAACGGTCACCCGCTTCTGGCCGGAAATCCTGAAAGAGGAAGGTTTTATTGATGCCGCCGACCGGCAGGCGCGCCTGTTCCACGCACGCGCCCGGCTGTGGCGTGAAAATCCGCCGGATTATCCCGTTATTGCAGCGGGTTCGACCGGCTCCCAGCCTGCCGTGGCCGATTTTCTGGACGCCGTGGCCTCACTGCCTCGGGGCGAAGTCGTCCTTCCCGGACTGGATACGATTTCCGACGCCGAAAGCCTTGCACAGGCCGAACCGTCGCATCCCCAGTACAACATGCTGCGCCTGCTGGAACGGATGGGCGTTGAAAGAACAACGGTTCGACCGTTCGGCGGTTCTGCGGGGAACGACGAACGCGTCCGCCTGATTGCGGAAGCCATGCGACCCGCCGGAACGACGGAAGCATGGCGGACGATGAAGCCGTTCGGCGAAAACGCCCTTAAAGGCGTCATGCGTCTGGATTGCGACGGGGCACATGAAGAAGCTCTGGCAATTGCGCTTATCCTGCGCCAGACGCTGGAAACGCCCGGAAAAACGGCGGCCCTGGTAACGCCCGATCGAAATCTGGCTCGGCGTGTGATTGCGGAAATGAACCGATGGGGAATTACTCTGGATGACTCGGCGGGTACGGTGCTGACCCAGACGACTCTGGGCATTTTCCTGTTTCTTCTGGCCGAAGCCGCGCTGAGCGGCTTGGCGCCGTACGAACTGCTTGCCGTCCTGAAACATCCGCGGACGGCCGGAGGAATGGAACAGGGCGCTTTCCGAGCCCTTGTCCGGAAACTTGAACGAACCTGCCTGCGCGGACGACGCCCCGGAGACGGCTTTGACGGACTGACACGCGCCGCAGACGGCCGTGAAGAGCTGGAGGCCTTTGTCCGGAACCTTCGCTCCCGGACGGAAGAATTCGTTACTCTGATGCAAAGCACAGAAGCCCGTCCGCTCTCCGATTTTCTGGAAGCCCATCTGAAAGCGGCCGAATCGCTGGCCGACAGTGCGGATCGGAGCGGTGCTGAGCGCTTGTGGAACGGCGACGAGGGCGATGCCGCCGCCGCTTTTTTCAATGAACTGAAGCAGGAAGCGGGGCTTCTTGCGCCCCTCCGCCCGGCGGAATATGTTTCCGTCCTTCTTTCACTGGGCGGACGTGTCCCGGTGCGGCCGACGTACGGCACGCATCCCCGGCTGGACATTTTGGGAACGATTGAAGCGCGGCTGTTGCGGCCGGACGTCCTGATTCTGGGCGGCCTGAACGAAGGCACCTGGCCCGCGGCGCCGGCCGCCGATCCGTGGATGAGCCGCCCGATGCGCCGGGAATGCGGGTTGCCTTCACCGGAACGTAAAACAGGCCTTTCAGCCCACGATTTTGCCCAGGGATTCTGTGCGCCGAATGTCGTCCTGACCCGCGCCATGAAAGAAGGCGGCACGCCGACAGTACCGTCGCGGTGGCTGATGCGTCTGGACGCTGTCCTGGCGGCTTCGGGAACGGGCTGGAAAAAAGAGCCACGACAGGGATGGCCTGCCCTTCTTGACCGACCCGATGAATTCCGCTCGATTGCCCCGCCGGCGCCGACGCCGCCTTTGGACGCGCGGCCGCGCCGCCTTTCGGTGACGCAGGTCGAAACATGGATGCGCGACCCGTATTCCATTTACGCCCGCCACATCCTGAATTTAAAGCCGCTGGACGAGATTGACCAGGATCTGAATGTCGCCGATTTCGGCAGTCTGATGCATAAAATTCTGGAAGAATTCTGCCGCCGCCATCCCTCTTCCCTGCCGCCCGGCGCAGAGCAGGAAATTCTGGAGCTTGGGCGATCACTGATGGAAACGCTGAATTTTTCCGCCAAAGCCGCTGCATTTTGGCGGCCGCGCATGGAGCGGACACTCATCTGGTTCGTCGCTGAACAGAGGAAACGTATCGGAAATATCCGGGAAATTCTGTGCGAACAAAAAGGTTCCCTTGTCTTCCCGGCACGCGGCGGCGACTTCCGCCTGTTCGGATTCGCAGACCGGATTGACCGGATGAAAGACGGCACCGTCGTGCTGATCGATTACAAAACCGGGACGCCCCCTCCCGAAAACAGCGTCAAGAACGGCTATTCGCCTCAGCTTCCTCTTGAAGCGGGAATGATTCTGCACGGCGGATTTGAAAACGTGAGGCCGGATACGGTCGCTGCCATGGAATACTGGCGGCTGCGCGGCAGAAACGAAGGCGGCGAAATCAAGACTCTTAAAGGAAACGCGGAAGAACGGGTCGGTTTCTACTTTAAAATCCTGTCGGAGCTGATTGATGCCTTTGACCGGCCGGAAACGCCTTATCTGGCGACTCCGGATCCGAGCATCAGCCTGAAATACGCGGATTACGACCATCTCGCACGCCTGGCCGAGTGGGCCGCCGCCGATCCGGAAGACCGAGGAGAAGAATAAATGGACGTTTCCAACCCCGATGAACTGCAGCGCCTGGCGGCTTTTCCGAAAGCCTCCGCGTGGGTCGCCGCGTCCGCTGGTTCGGGCAAGACCAAAGTCCTGTCCGACCGGGTGTTGAACCTTCTTCTGGACGGGACGCCTCCGGAAAAGATTCTCTGCCTGACCTTCACACGAACGGCGGCGGCGGAAATGGAAAACCGGATTGCCGGACGGCTGGCGGCATGGACAGCGCTGTCCGACGAACAGCTGGCGGCCGAGCTTCGCGCCCTTTCGGGAAAAGACCCCGAACCGGAAACCGCGGATCGGGCACGCCGTTTGTTTGCGGGTCTGCTGGATGCCCCCGGCGGCCTGAAGATCATGACAATTCACAGCTTCTGCCAATCTCTGCTGAAGCGTTTCCCGCTGGAAGCCGGCGTATCTCCGCAATTTGACGTTCTGGATGAACGCGGCGCACGCGACCTGATTGAGCAGGCGCAGGAAACCGTTCTCTCTCGGCCGGAATTCGACCCGGACATGGATATTGTCGCCGAACTGACCGATGAGGAAGGGTTCGGAAAAGCCATGTGTGACATGACGCTGTCGCTGGATCGTCTGGGGACGCTGAGTGCTCTGAGCGCCGAAGAATTGCGCCGGCGTTATGAAAAGGCTTTGGGTCTGCCCGAAGGAGCCACACGGGACTCGCTGGTTTCGGGTTTCTGTACACTGACGCCCGCACGGGAGGAAGAACTGAAAACCGCGGCCGTCCTGCTGGGGAAAGGTTCCGGAAAAACAGATTCGAAAAACGCCGCCACCATCGCCCGTTTCCTGGCGCTTCCGCCTGAAGGCCGCGCGGAAATTCTGGACGACTACCTTTCCGTTTTCCTGAAATCCGACGACGTTATCCGGTCAGGACTGGCTCACAACGATACCAAAGAAGCGCTTCCCTACATGGAACGGGAAGCCGCGCGGGCTTTGGAAATAAATGAGCTTTTAAAATCAGAGCGCGTGCTCTGTTCCTCGCTGGCGCTTGTCCATATCGGCGTGGCCGTCATGAAGGAATATGCTGAGCTGAAGACCTTCCGTTCCGTTATGGACTATGACGACCTGATTGCGGCGACGCGGCGTCTTTTGGAAAAATCCGGCGCGGCGGCGTGGGTTCTGTTCAAGCTGGACGGCGGCATTGACCACATCCTTGTCGACGAAGCACAGGATACGAGTCCGGCACAGTGGGCCGTTGTCCGGGCGCTGGCCGAAGAATTTTTCGCCGGAGAAGGCGCCCGCCCGCAAAACCGCACGCTGTTCGCCGTCGGTGACCGGAAACAGTCGATTTACAGCTTTCAGGGAGCCGACCCCGATGAATTTGAACGGATGCGCCGTCTGTTCCGCGATAAGGCACAGGGAGCCGGGAAAAAGTGGAATGACGTGCCGATGTACATTTCTTTCCGTTCGACACCCGCCGTCATTGACGCCGTTAACCATGTCCTGCGTTCCGAGAATGCCACCAAAGGCGTGCTTGAGGCCGGAGAAGACGGGACGCATTTGTCGTGGCGGCGCGCTGAAGCCGGGCTGGTCGAAATATGGCCGACGGAAAAAAGCGAAAAAACAGATAAAAACAGGCCGTTCACCAAGCCCGTTGAACGCACGTTTTCGGAAAACGCGTCCACACGGCTGGCTAAAAAAATCGCACTGCGGATTCACCGTATGATTCAGAACGGTGAGCGACTCGAGTCGCAGGATCGTCCGATCCGGCCGGGCGATATCCTCATTCTGGTCAGACGGCGGAACGCTTTCCTGGATGTCCTGTCCCGCGAACTGAAAGCACTCGGCATTCCGGTTTCCGGAGTCGACCGGCTGAAAATCGCTTCGCACATTGCGGTCATGGATCTGATGGTTCTGGGCGATTTTCTTCTGCTGCCCGAAGATGATCTGTCTTTGGCGACGGTTCTGCGTTCGCCGCTGTGCGGCCTGAGCGAAGAGGAGCTTTTCCGGTTGGCCCACGGCCGCGGCGAAAAGACTTTGTTTGCCCGCCTGAGCGAGGAATCACGGCACGGCGGGAGGTTTGCAGAGGCTTATGCCTTCCTGACGGACATGCTGAGCCGGGTTGACGCGATGCGGACGTATGAACTGTATGCCTACGTCCTTGGCCCGAAAGGCGGGCGGAAAGCTTTTGTTTCCCGGCTGGGACTCCAGGCGCTGGACGCGTTGGACGAGTTTATGTCGCTGGCTTTGAATTATGACGTGTCAAATACGCCTTCTTTGCAGAATTTCCTGCGCTGGATCCGGCGGAACGATATCGAAATCAAGCGGGATTCGGATCAAAAAACGTTTGACGCTGTCCGGATGATGACCGTCCACGGGGCCAAAGGCCTGCAGGCGCCGATTATTTTCCTGCCCGATACGCGCCAGTATAAAAGCCATTCGCCGACGTACTTCTGGCTGGCGGAAAACGAAGAAGCCTCCGCCGCGTTGTGGGTGCCGCGGGCAGAAATGCGTGACAGCGCCGCAAAACGCGAGAAGGAACGCCGGGAAATAAAAGAAAAAGAAGAGTACAACCGTCTTTTATACGTGGCGATGACCCGAGCCGCCGACCGGCTGTACGTCTGCGGATGGGACAACAAAACGAACGCGCCGGACAACAACTGGTATGACCTGATTCGCGAAGCGCTCCCTTTTACCGAGGAAAACAAGGCCGAAGACCCTCTGTTTGACGAACCCGTGCTCCGTTTTGAATCGCGACAGGAAAAACCGGCGGCGAAAGAAAAACAGAATCGGACGGAAACCGTCTCTTCCGCCCTTCCGGAATGGGCGCTGAAGCCGCCGCCGCCCGAACCAACCCCTCCCCGTCCGCTCTTTCCTTCGCGACCCGAAACGCCGGAGCCCGCCGCCCTGTCTCCTTTGACCGAAAACCGGGAAAACGCTTTGCGGCGCGGGACGCTGATTCACGGGCTGCTGGAAATCCTGCCCGCTTACGCATTGGAAGAACGTGATGCCGTCACCCGGGCATTCATGGAAAAGAACGGCGCGGGTCTGAGTGAGGAGGAAAAAAACAAAATTACGGAAGATGTCGGCCGGATTTTGAACAATCCGGCCTGCGCGCCGCTGTTTTCGGAAAATTCACTGGCCGAAATTCCCATCACCGGCCTTTTGGAAGGGCGGGTCGTCAGCGGCCGGATTGACCGGCTGGCCGTTTCGCCGGATGAAGTCCTGCTGGTCGATTACAAAAGCAACCGCGCCGTCCCGAAGTCGCCGCAAGACGTCCCCGAAGCCTACCGTCATCAGGCCGCCACGTACGCCGCCCTTCTGAAACGCATTTATCCCGACAGGAAAATCCGATGCTTTCTGTTGTGGACGGAGGAGGCTTTTCTGATGGAGCTCCCGTCTTTGGTTGATTAAACCATAGATATCTTGACCGCTCCGTCAAAGAATTTTAAAGTAAGCATAATCCGAAAACAGAAAGGAAAAATCAGATGAAAGTCATCAAAGACAACGAGTTTGAAACCGAAGTCAAAAGTTCGTCCGTTCCCGTTCTGGTCGATTTCTTTGCCGAATGGTGCGGTCCGTGCCGCCAGCTGGGCCCCGTTCTGGAGGAAGTGTCCCGGGAAATGGGCGACAAGCTGAAAATCGTCAAAATGAACATTGACGAATCCCCTGAAACGCCGACGAATTTCGGCGTCCGTGGTATTCCGACCATGATCATGTTTAAAAATGGTGAAGCCGTCGCGACCAAAGTCGGCTCCATGCCGAAATCAAAGCTGACGGAATGGATTCAAAGCCAGATCTGAGCGAACAGAAAACGGCGCCCGGTAAAGGCGCCGTTTTTATTCCGTTTTATTTTCCGTTTCAGCGGAGGCGGGAAGCCAGAGCCAGACAGGCGGCCGATTGTTTTTCCGCCGCACCGAAGGAAGGCGTCCCGATTTCCATATGGCGGACACGTGACGGGCGACCCTGCCCGCCATTCATATAAATGAACAGAACACATGACGGCTGGGAATAAACCCAGACTTCGGCCGGAGTCTCCAGCCGTTTGACCGTCGGTTCGCCCAGCACCGTCAGGATGCGGTCGGCGTTCAGAATGATTTTCTTTTTCGGAGATGCCGAAGCCGCCTGATCCCGGGAAGCCGGCTCTGCCACGACAGGCAGTTCGGCCGGAACCGGCGCGCAGGCCGTCAAAAATAAAAAAACACCGCAGATTAATTTCTTCATTTCTCAGGCTCCTGAGCTTGACGCGACAGAAACAGGTTACGCATGAATGCGACCGCGACAAGCGGTGAAATCATGTTTACCACAGGAACCGTCATTAAAAAAGCAATAATCACACCTGCCCGTCTCCAGTGGGCTTTATCTTTTTCAAACAGAGCCTTCGCTTCGGTGAAATTCAGGTAACGCGTTGCCACAGCGTAAAAATATTCCTGCCCGAACAGGCGACCGTTCAAAAGATAGAACAGAGCCGTCGGGACAAGATTCAGCAACGGGACAAATCCCAGAAGCGTAATCAGAGGCATCAGCAACCCGGAAAGCGCGACTCCTTTCAAGGCGACGACTCCGGACATTTTCAGGCTTTCCGAAAGAGGAACGGTTCTCAGGTGCACCTTTCCGGCGCCGGCCGCCAGACGTTCAACGACGGCATCAATGAAAAAGCCGGCCACAAACGTCGCGGCGGCGGGAAACATGAACAAAGCCATCAGGAAAAACAGGAAATACCCCAGAACATTGATCAGACGGGACAGCCAGGGAATGTCCGTCATCTGCCACGCGCTTAAAAGTTCCGAAAAACCGAACAGAAGAACGCCGAAAATCAAAACCGTCAAAAAGACCGTTCCCCACAAAAGACCGCGTATATTTGATCGGAACACGTCCGAAAAAGCCTGCTTCAGTGCCTGAATCATTTCCGCCTCCGAAAAATACCTCTTTTTTTTGTAACAGACTCTTGTATGAAATTTAACATTCTTTATACTGCATTTGCTTTTTATCCCAATCAGCGGAGTTTTTTTATCATGGATGCGTTGGCACGTTTTGACGTCGTGGCTATCGGGAACGCCATCGTTGACGTTTTGGCAAGCATGGACGACACCTTTCTTGAAAAGCATAATATGCCCAAGGGGATGATGACCTTGATTGACGCGGCGCTGGCGGAACGGATTTACGGCAGCATCTGCGGTCGCAGCATTGAATGTTCGGGCGGATCGGCGGCCAATACCGCCGTCGGCATTGCCGCGCTGGGCGGGAAACCGGCTTTCATCGGCAAGGTTGCCGCGGACAAGCTCGGGGATGTCTTTCGCGAAGACATTACGAAATCGGGCGTCCATTTTTCGACGCCGTGCCTGGAAAACGAAAAGCCGACCGCGCGCTGTATGGTCATTGTCAGCCCGGATGCCCAGAGGACAATGAACACCTATCTGGGGGCCTGTTCAAAGCTGTCGCGTAAAGATATTGATGAAGAACTCATCCGCCAGACGAAAATCGTTTATATGGAAGGCTATCTGTGGGATCGCGATGAAGCAAAGGATGCTCTGGCGTATGCTGTCGAGCTGGCTCGCAAGCACGGCCGCAAGGTTTCTCTTTCGCTGTCCGATCCGTTCTGCGTTAACCGCCATCGGGACAGTTTCATTGAACTGATCCGGCGCGGCGTTGATATCGTTTTCTGCAACGAGGAGGAAATTCTGGCGCTGTTCGGCGTTTCAACGGCGGAGGAAGCGTTTGAAAAATGCCGGGATTTATGTGAAATCGTGGTCATTACGCGCGGTGAAAAAGGCGCCGTCGCGGTTACCCGCGATAAAAAATACGAAATTCCCGCCGAACCGATTAACAAAGTCATCGACACGACCGGCGCGGGCGATTTGTTCGCGGCCGGATTTTTAACAGGACATGCTCAGGGGCGCTCCGTGTCGGAATGCCTGCAGATGGGCGCGCTTGCCGCCGCGGAAATCATTTCGCACTACGGCGCGCGGCCGGAAGTTTCATTGGCCCAGCTTGTCGCCGAGAAAGTAAAATAAAATGCGTAACGTTGCCATTATTGCCCACGTCGACCACGGCAAAACTACTCTGGTCGATACCATGCTTCGTCAAAGCGGCACGTTCCGCGACAATCAGGTTGTCGCCGAACGCGCCATGGACTCCAATGATCTGGAACGCGAACGAGGGATAACAATTCTGGCAAAATGTACGTCTGTCGAATGGAAGGGTGCCCGTTTCAATATTGTTGACACGCCGGGACACGCCGATTTCGGCGGCGAAGTCGAACGTATTCTGGACATGGTGGACAGCGCCATTGTTCTGGTTGACGCGGCGGAAGGCCCTCTTCCCCAGACAAAATTCGTCGTCGGGAAGGCTTTGAAAATCGGCCTGAAACCCATTGTCGTCATCAATAAGGTTGACCGTCCGGATGCCCGCCCGATGGAAGTCTACAACGAAGTTTTCGATCTGTTCGCCGCTCTGGACGCGACGGATGAACAGCTGGATTTCCCGGTTTTGTTCGCTTCCGGCCGCGAAGGATGGGCTGTGCGCGATCTGGAAAAGGATCCGCGCGACTCGATTGCGCCGCTGTTCGACCTGATTATGGAATATGTCCCCGCGCCGAAGTGTGATCCGTATGCACCGTTTTCCTTCCTGGTCACCGCGATTGAAAACGATCCGTTCGTCGGACGCATCCTGACCGGAAAGATTCATTCCGGCTCCATCAAGGTCAACACCATGGTCAAGGGGCTTTCCCGCGACGGGAAAACGCTTGAAAACTCCCGTGTCAGCAAAATCCTGGCCTTCCGCGGGCTGAAACGTACGGCTCTGGACGAAGCGCACGCCGGTGATATCGTCGCGATTGCGGGCATGTCCAAAGCCACCGTCGCCGATACGCTCTGCGACGCTTCCGTCACGGCGCCGATTCCGGCACAGCCGATTGATCCGCCGACGCTGGCCATGACGTTTTCCATCAATAACTCCCCGTTGGCGGGGCTGGACGGCGACAAAGTCACCTCACGCGTCATCTGGGATCGTCTGCAGAAGGAAGCCGAAGGCAACGTTGCTTTGCGCATTTCCAGAACCGAGAGCACCGATGCCTTTGAAGTTGCCGGCCGCGGTGAACTGCAGTTGGGGATTCTGATTGAAACAATGCGCCGTGAAGGGTACGAACTGTCCATCAGCCGGCCGCGCGTCCTGATGCAGGTTGACCCGGTGTCGGGAAAAAAGCTGGAGCCGATTGAAGAAGTCACGATTGATGTTGATGAGCAGTACGTCGGCACGGTCTGTGAAAAAATGGGCGAACGCCGCGCTGAAATGACCGACATGCGTCCGTCCGGCGGTAACAAGACGCGCATCACGTTCCTTGCGCCGTCCCGCGGGCTGATCGGCTATCATTCACAGTTTCTGACCGATACGTCCGGCACGGGCGTGATGAACAAGCTGTTTCACAGCTACCAACCCTACAAGGGAAGCATCCCGACGCGCCGCAACGGTGTTCTGGTATCAACGGACAGCGGCAAGGCCGTGCCTTATGCTCTGTGGAAGCTTGAAGACCGCGGCCCCATGTTCATTGATCCGGGCATGGACGTTTATGTCGGCATGATTATCGGCGAGCACACCAAAGGCAATGATATCGAAGTCAACCCGGTTCGCACAAAGCATCTGACAAACATCCGCGCCGCCGGAAAGGATGACGCCGTCACCCTGACGCCGCCGATCCGGATGAGCCTGGAAGACGCGCTGGCCTATATTCAGGAAGACGAATTGGTTGAAGTCACGCCGAAGCATATGCGCCTGCGCAAGGTGCACCTGGATTCGAACGAGCGCAAACGCGCGGCGCGCGCTTTACCGCAGGATTAAGGAATGCCGGGCTGGATTCCCTCTCTGGGCGTTTACCGCAATCCGAAAATGATTGTGATGTTCGTGCTGGGATTTTTCAGCGGGCTTCCGCTGGTTCTGATTTTCTCGACACTGGCTTTCTGGCTGACGGACAAGGGCGTTTCAAAAACGGATATCGCGCTGTTTTCCCTTGTCCGTCTGCCGTACAGCTTTAAATTCCTCTGGGCGCCGTATGTGGACGGGTGTTCGATTCCCGTTCTGACCCGGATGCTGGGGCAGAGGCGTTCGTGGGCGCTGGTTTTTCAGATCGCCCTGATGTTCTTTTTAATCGCCCTGATTCAGACCGACCCTGTCACAACGCCTTGGATGACGGGTTTGTTCGCTGTTGGAGTCGCTTTTTTCTCGGCCTCGCAGGATATTGTCTTTGATGCCTTCCGCGTGGAAGACTTCAAGCCTGAAGACCAAGGGGCGGCCTCGGGCACGTTTGTGTTCGGCTATCGCATCGGCATGCTGGCCGCCGGCGCGGGAGCCCTGTATCTGGCCGACCAGATGTCATGGGAAAATGTTTATCGTCTGATGGCTTTGTCCGGGCTGATTGGCATTGCAACGATCCTGATTGTTTCGGAACCGCCCCGCCGGCACGAGAAAAGCCTGAAAAAGGATTTTTTCCAGAACAATATCGTCGCTCCGCTGAAAGATTTTGTTTCAAGGCCGGGATGGATGCTTATCGTTTTGTTCATCATGCTTTACAAGCTGTGCGAAACCACACTGGGAACAATGACGGCGCCGTTTTATATTGAAATGGGCTTTTCCAAAACGGACATTGCGACGATTACAAAAATCTATGGTCTGGCCGCGACGATCGCGGGCGGTCTTCTGGGTGGTATTGCCGTGGTGCGCTGGGGCCTGATGAAAAGCCTGCTGATCTGCGGCATCCTTCAGGGAATCAGCAACCTGCCGTTCGCCTGTCTGGCCACGCAGGGCAACAGCCTGCCGTGGCTGACGATTGCCGTCGTTTCAGACAACGCGGCGTCGGGAATGGCAACGTCGGCATTTGTCGCCTACATGTCCTTCCTGTGCAATACGGCCTATACAGCAACGCAGTATTCGCTGCTGAGCTCTCTGATGGCGTTGCCCCGCGACGTGCTTTCCTCGGGAAGCGGGTGGCTGGCCGACCATCTGACATGGGAACAGTTCTTTATCGTCACGGCGCTTTTGAGTCTGCCGGGGCTGTTTGTCCTTCTGCTGATGAACCGGAAGTTTCCGATCCGAAATCAGGGAGGCGCTCATGAATCGGGTTCCCCATCGGAAGACAGACCGTAAACACGGTTCCCACTTCCTTGGAGCTTTCGATTTTCAGGGCGCCGCTGTGACGTTTCAGGATTTTCTGGACAATGGAAAGCCCCAGCCCCGTGCCGACGGCTTTGCTTTTCGTCGCTTCGACGCGGTAAAAGCGTTCCGACAGGCGCGGCAGATGTTCCGGAGGAATCGGATCGCCCGTATTATGCACGGCGACGGCGAACAGACGTGCGGACGGGATTTCGGGAAAATCAACATTGTTCTCTGTCCGGCAGGACACCGTCACGACACTGCCTTTGCGCCCGTATTTCAGGGCATTGTCTATGATATTCTGAAAAACCTGAGTCAGTTCGCCGACATTTCCAAGGACAGGCGCTTCCTGGGCACAGGATTTCAAAACGATTGAACTGCCGCTTTTTTCGGCTTTTGTTTCCAGGCTGAACTGTACGCTTCTGAGAATATCGCAAACATTGACCGGATCGGACGGCCGCGTGTTTTCGTTCATCTGAATCCGCGACAGGGAAAGCAGATTTTCAATCAGACGGGACATCCGCAACGCCTGCAGGCTCATGATATTGAGAAATTCCTCACGCGCTTTCGCGTCGTCCCGGGCCGGCCCCTGAAGCGTTTCGATAAACCCCGAAAGGATGGACAGCGGGGTTCGGAGTTCATGGCTGGCGTTGGCGACGAAATCCGCCTGCATCTGCTCCAGCTGTTTTTGCGGCGTAATATCGTACAGAGCCAGAACAGCGACTGCGCCGCCTTTGGCTTCGGCGGGCAGGCGTTCGATTTTGGCGTTAAACACCTTCTGGTTCAGGGAAATTTCCAGGTTTTCCTTTTTTGAACGCTCTTCAACCACGCTGTCAACAGCGGTCAGCAGTTCGGGAACGCTGATCAGGTCGCGGATTGTCTGGCGCCGGACGTTGAACCCAAACGTTTCGCGGGCCGCCAGATTCGCGCCTGTCACGCCTCCGTTTTCGTCCAGCATCAACAGCGGGTCGGGCAGGCTGTCCAGAACGGCGGCGTCGGACAGCGTCTGCGCCTCCAGCTTTTCCGCCCGCGTCGTCCAGATGTTGCGCATCTGGTTGATGGCCGCGACGATTCGGGCGGATTCGTCATCATGAGAACCGATTTGCGGCAGCTCTGAAACGTCTTCGTCCTGAGCCAGCTTGTGCGTATACTGAGCCAGATTCTGAAGGTTGGTCAAAAACGGCAACGTCAGGACAATCGTCAACGTTACGACCATGCCGAATCCGACAACGGCCGAACTCGGTTGGACTTCATCGGCCCAGACGAGCGTCAGAAGCATGATTGCCGCCGGCAGGGAAACGGTCAGAACGCGCTCTGAAAACTTGTAAAGCGGCTCTTCCTGTACGCCGTCCTCAGGAGCATCCTTGGCTTTTTTCCGAAAATGAAACACGCCGTTACCCTCTGTTCATCCGGTTCCGCAGGGCACGCCGGTAAGCCTCCCAGTCCGTCACCGGGGTTCGGGCGACACCGGTTTCCATGGCGGCACGGGCGACCGCCGGAGGCACTGTTTCAATCAGACGCGGGTCAAACGGGACAGGAACGATGTAATCCGGGCCGAAAGTAAACTCGGCCCCGCCATAGGCTTTTTTAATCTCCTCGTCCACCGGACGGCGCGCCAGTTCGGCCAGAGCATCCGCGGCCGCCTTTTTCATCGCTTCGTTAATCATGCAGGCTCGGACATCCAGAGCGCCCCGGAAAATATAAGGGAAACCGAGAACGTTGTTAATCTGGTTCGGATAATCCGACCGCCCCGTGGCGACAATCGCATCCGGCACTGCGGCATGCGCTTCGTCCGGGGTGATTTCGGGATCAGGATTGGCCATGGCAAAGATAATCGGCCGGGGCGCCATGGTTTTCACCTTTTCTCCGTTCAGGACGCCTTTGGCCGACAATCCCAGGAAAACATCCGCGCCGCGGACAGCGTCGGACAGGGTTCGGTCTTCGGTCTCGGCGGCGAAACGCTCTTTCCACGGATTCATCCCCTCCGTACGGCCTTTGTAGATGACGCCGCGGGTATCGCACATCACGATATTCCGCGCCCCCATGTCACGAATCAGCGACGCGCAGGCAATCGCGGCGGCTCCGGCTCCGTTGACGACGATTTTAACGTCTTCGATTTTCTTTTCCGTCAGCAGAAGGGCGTTAATCAAGCCGGCCGCCGTAACGACGGCGGTTCCGTGCTGGTCATCGTGAAAGACCGGAATGTCAAGCTTTTCGCGCAGAGCCGATTCAATCAGGAAGCATTCCGGAGCCTTGATGTCTTCCAGATTGATGCCGCCGAACCCGGTCGATACCAGGGTCGCCGCCTCGACCACCCTGCCGGGATCCCTGGAATCAATTTCCAGATCAACCGCGTCAACATCGGCGAACCGTTTGAACAGGACGGCCTTGCCTTCCATAACCGGCTTCGAGGCCAGCGCGCCAATGTCGCCCAGCCCCAGAACCGCCGTTCCGTTTGAAATGACGGCGACCAGATTGCCTTTTGACGTATATGAAAATGCGGCCGCCGGATCCTTTTCGATTTCCAGGCACGGCGCCGCAACGCCCGGTGAGTAGGCCAGCGCCAAATCTCTTTGTGTTTCCAGAGATTTCGTCGCACGGATTTCGATTTTTCCCGGTTTTCCCGAGGCGTGAAAAGTCAGGGAGTCCTGAGCAAGAGTGTTTTTCTGTTCGGTCATAATTTTCTGTCTTTATTGCCGGATTAATAGTAGATATGTTAGGAATAACATAAATAAACCAAGAAGTGAAACATCATGAGCGACAAAGAGGATCTTGTTTCAGGAAAAATGACCCCCATGATGGAACAGTACTTTTCCATCAAAAAGCAAACGGAAGGCTACCTGCTGTTTTACCGGATGGGCGATTTTTATGAAATGTTCTTCGACGACGCCGTTCGGGCGGCGGCCGCGCTGGACATCACACTGACGAAGCGCGGGAAGAACAACGGAAAAGATATCCCGATGTGCGGCGTTCCCGTCCATTCGCATGAAATGTACCTGTCGCGCCTGATCCGCAAGGGATTCAAGGTTGCCATCTGCGAACAGACCGAAGACCCGGCCGAAGCCCGCCGCCTGCGCGGTTCGGGCGCGTTGGTCAACCGGGACGTCATCCGCCTGATCACGCCGGGAACCCTGACAGAGGAAAACATCCTTGAGGCCCGAGCCTGCAATTATCTGGTTTCCCTGACCGAAACGGGCGAAGGCATCGGCATGGCATGGGCCGACGTTTCGACCGGTGATTTCGGCGTCCAGACCCTGCCGTCCCATCCGCCGGCCAGCCTGGCCGCCGGGCTGTCGCGCCTGGATCCCAAAGAAATCATCGTTTCGGAAAAAATCCTGCAGGCGCCGGACTTTTTTGAAGTCTTCAACGACTGGAAAAAAATCCTTTCGCCCTTGCCCGCCGCCCGCTTCAATGCCGAAAACGGTCAGAAAAGGCTTGAGGAATTCTTCAAGGTTCAGACGCTTGACGCGTTCGGACGGTTCAATAAAAGTGAACTGGCCGCCGCCGGTGCACTTCTGGATTACGTCGAACTGACACAGAAAGGAAAACGGCCGCGCCTGAATCCCCTGAAACATTTCAGTTCCGGACGCCTGATGGAAATTGACGCGGCGACGCGGCGCAATCTGGAACTGTTTTCGTCATTGTCCGGCGAACGGGGAAACAGCCTGTTTTCCGCCATGGATCGGACAAACACCGGCGCGGGGGCGCGTCTGCTGAGCCAGTATCTGGCCGCGCCGCTGACATCGGTCGAAGCGGTCAACAAACGCCTTGACCGCGTTGAGTTTTTCGTACAGAACCCGCTTATCCGGGCCAACCTGCGCGATTACCTGGATCAGTGCCCCGATATGGAGCGCGCTTTGTCTCGTCTGTCGTTGGGACGCGGCGGCCCCCGGGATTTGGCCGTCGTCCGCGATACGCTGAAACAGATTCCCGGAATCGCCGCGGCTCTGCGTTCATCCCCCCAGGGCATGCCCAAAGCGATTGAAGCATGCCTGAAAAATCTGGGCAGCCATGATCTTCTGGTGGATCGTCTGACACGTGCGCTGGCCGAAGACCTGCCTCTTATGGCTCGCGACGGCGGATTTATCGCGCCGGGATATTCCGAAGAGCTGGACGAACTGAAAAAACTCCGGGACGAAAGTCGGCGTCTGATTGCCGAGCTTCAGGCCAAATACGCAAAGCAGGCCGACGTGCCGAATCTGAAAATCTCGCACAACAATATTCTGGGCTACTATATTGAAGTTACGGCCAAAAATGCCCAGAAAATGCTTGACGACGCCCGGAGCGGCAAATCCATTTTTCTGCATCGGCAGACAATGGCGAACGCCATCCGCTTTACGACCGTTGAGCTGTCCGAGCTGGAAACAAAGCTGCGCGGTGTCGGCGAAAAAGCTCTGGCTCTGGAGCTGGAGCTGTTCCTCAATCTGGTGACGGCGGTTCTGAAAAACGCGGAGGCCCTTGCGGAAACGGCTCATGCTCTGGCAATGCTTGACGTTGCGGCCGGGCTGGCCGAAGTGGCGGACGAATTTCACTACACGCGCCCGCTTCTGGACGACAGCGTTGCGTTTGATATTACCCGAGGACGCCATCCCGTCGTTGAACAGGCGCTGAAAGCCGCCCATGAAAAGGATTTCGTCGGCAACGACTGCCGCTTGGGGAATCATGAGACACACGACGGCCGCCTGTGGCTGATTACAGGTCCCAACATGGCCGGTAAAAGCACCTTTTTGCGCCAGAACGCCCTGATTGCCGTCATGGCCCAGACGGGATCCTTTGTGCCGGCCGAATCGGCGCATATCGGAATCATTGACAAACTGTTCAGCCGTGTCGGTGCGGCCGACGATCTGGCGCGCGGGCGCTCGACCTTTATGGTGGAAATGGTTGAAACCGCCGCCATCCTGAACCAGTCGACTGAACGCTCCCTTGTCATTCTGGATGAAATCGGCCGCGGGACGGCAACGTTTGACGGTTTGTCCATTGCGTGGGCCGTTGTCGAACACCTGCACGAAACGAACAAATCCCGCGCCCTGTTCGCGACACATTACCATGAACTGACCGCACTGTCCGAACGCCTGCCGCAGCTGTCGCTGTACACCATGCGCATCAAGGAATGGAAAGGCAGTGTTGTGTTCCTGCATGAAGTGGTCAACGGCGCGGCCGACCGTTCATACGGCATCCATGTGGGGCAACTGGCCGGTCTTCCTCCGGCCGTGATCACGCGCGCCAAGCAGGTTCTTGTTCAGATGGAGAAAAAAGGCTCCTACGAAATCAACTTCATGAACGATCTGCCTCTTTTCGCTCTGGTGAAGAAAAAAGCCGAGGAGCCCGCTGTGGAAGAAACGGCACCTGTCCGGCCTTCCGCCGTTCTGGAAAAGCTGGAAAGTATCCTTCCCGACAACCTGACGCCGCGGGAAGCGCTGGATGTACTGTATCAGCTGAAACACATGGCGGAAGATGAACGCCGGAATGCTTAGAGACGCGCTGGAAAAAGCCTGGACGCGTCCGGAAAGTGAACGCCGTGAAGCGCTGGCCGCCCTTTTGAAAACGGCGCGGGTCGGCTTGCGGGACGATATGAATCGGCGGCTGGAAAAGGAAAAGAACGCCGGCCTGGAAGCCATGTATGCCCACGCGGCCGGCATGGATGCCCTTTTGTCCGATGTGGCCGCGTTTGCCTGTGAAACGGTTTTTCCCGCGGAAACATCCGAAGCACCGGTTCTTGCCGCCGTCGGCGGTTACGGACGCGGCGAGCTGGCTCCCTTTTCCGACATCGACCTGCTGTTCCTGCTGCCCGAAGGCGGCGACGGACGTCTGGCAGAGATCGTTTCATTCATCCTTTACCTGCTTTGGGATTCCGGCCTGAAAGTCGGGCACGCCGTCCGGACACCCGCCGAATCCGTCCGTCAGGCTCGACAGGACATGAGCATCCGCACAAATCTGCTTGAAGCCCGCTTCATAT
The DNA here is from genome assembly GCA_900553035.1 of uncultured Rhodospirillaceae bacterium. Lineage (GTDB taxonomy): Bacteria > Pseudomonadota > Alphaproteobacteria > CAAGCB01 > CAG-977 > CAG-977. The sequence goes on from USCC01000001.1 coordinate 65,732, forward strand.
GGGGAAACGAATCTCTTTTCCGGGACTTTGCAGAACGTTATGAAAAGCTGAAACGCGAAACCGACCCGCGTGAATTTGTCGAAGCGAAACGGGCCGAACGAGCCGAACGCTGTCTGCGTCTGGGACAGTCCCGGTACATGCTGGAACCGAATGTCAAGGAAAGCCGGGGCGGGCTGCGTGACCTGCATTTGCTTTTCTGGCTGGCGAAATACCTGTTCGGCGTAACGGACATGCGCGACCTGGCGGCGCGGGACATCATCAGTCCCAAAAACGTTGCCCTTTTCCTCAAGGCCCACCGGTTCCTGTCAACTGTCCGGTGCCGTCTGCACCTGCACGAGGGCCGGCCCGGCGATATCCTCACCTTTGACGCCCAGAAGGAAATCGCCGCCCGGATGGGATATACCGACCGCACCAGCGCCGCCGCTGTCGAGCGGTTCATGAAGCATTATTACCTTGTTTCAAAAAACGTCGGAGAACTCAGTTTTCTGATAACAGCGGCCATTGAAGACAACCTGAACGGGCCGGCCCGGATTGAAGAAGTGTCCGGCTTTCCGGAATTCCGCCGGATTAACGGGCGTCTTGATTTCCGGGATGCGGCGGACATTGAACGCGATCCTCTGCTGCTTCTGCGGATTTTTGCTCTGCGGCAGTCGGCCGGCCTGAAAATCGGCCCTGCGGCGCTTCAGACCGTTGCCGAAAAAGCCAAGGAAATCCGCCGAGTCCGCAAAACACCGGACGCACAGGAGCTGTTTTTTGGCATTCTTCTGTCCGACGAAGCCGAATCCGCCCTGCGCCGGATGAGCGAAACCGGGCTTTTGAGCTATTTCCTGCCGCCGTGGCAGAATATCGTCGCACAGATGCAATTCGATCTGTATCACGTTTACACAACGGACGAGCACACCTTGAAAACCGTCGGCTTTCTGCATCACGCCGAACCGGAAGGCGTTCAATCCCGCCGGGCGCTGTATGCTGCCGCGCTTCTGCACGACATTGCAAAGGGACGCGGCGGCGGACACGCGGAAAAAGGTGCCGTCCTGACCTTTAAAACGGCGCCGGCCCTCGGGTTGGATGAAGAGGAAACGGAAACGACGGCGTGGCTGGTCGGGAATCATCTGCTGATGAGCCAGACGGCTTTCCGACGGGACATCTTTGACCCGAAAACGATTGAGGACTTCGTCGCAGCCGTCCAGTCACCGGAACGCCTCCGCCTGCTGTATGCCCTGACAAAAGCGGACATCATGGCCGTCGGCCCCGCAGTATGGAACGGGTTCAAGGAAAAGCTCCTGAATGATCTTTTCGACATTGCTCTGGAAAAAATGCAAGGCAGTGTGCGTCCCCGGCCGCTTTCTCCGGCACAGGAAAAACTGGCCGCGCGCCCGCCGTCAGATGATTTTTCCTTTGCCGTCCAGACCGACGCCGCTCGCGGCGCGACTGAATTTATCGTTCTGGCGCCGGATCGGGACGGCCTGTTTGCGGAAATCACCGGAGCCATGGCATTGGTCGGCGTTTCGGTCGCCGAAGCGCAGATCATGACTTTGCCGAACGGGATGGCGCTGGACACCTTTCTGATTCAGGAAACGGACATGCTGGATGCCGAAATCCGGCGCCCCGTCGCTTCGGAAAAGAAAATACGGCGGCTTCAGGAAACCGTCCGCCGTGCCCGCGAAACCGACATTGCCGGAGAACTGCGGAAAAAGCGTCTGACCGCACGGCCCAGCGCCATGTGGTTCCCTCCCCGGGTTTTTATCGACAACAATGCGTCGCAAACCAGCACGCTGATTGAAATCAACGGCAACGACGCTGTCGGATTCCTGCACGCGGTCACGCATGCCATGACCGATCTGGAATTAAATATTGTCTCGGCGCACGTTTACACTTATGGTTCTCATGTGGTCGACGTTTTTTACGTGACGGACAGGAAAGGCCGGAAAATAACGGATGCGGAAACGGCCGCCCGGATCAAATCTGTTTTACTGGACACCCTCAATGGCAACGCCTCATTCTCTGGTTAAATCAATCGCCACCGTCGGCGGCTTTACAATGATCAGCCGCGTGACAGGTTTTATCCGCGACGTCCTGATCGCCAACTTTCTGGGTGCAGGGATGCTGGCCGATGCCTTTTTCGTGGCCTTCAAGCTTCCGAATCTGTTCCGCAGCCTGTTTGCCGAAGGGGCGTTCAATGTTGCCTTTGTCCCGCTGTTTTCCGAATTTCTGGAAACGGACGGACGGGAAAAGGCGCGGCGTTTTGCCGAAGAAGCTTTTTCGGCGTTGTTTTATATTGTGCTTTTCTTTACGGCGCTGATGGAGATTGCGATGCCGTTCGTCGTTCTTCTCCAGGCGCCCGGATTTATCGAAGACCCCGCCAAAATGCAGGCGACCGTTTTCATGTCGCGGGTGACGTTCCCCTACCTTCTTCTGGTTTCCCTGAATTCGCTTCAAAGCGGAATGCTGAATTCCGTCGGAAAGTTCGCCGCGGCCGCATTGACGCCGACGCTTTTGAACCTGACGATGATTGCGGCGCTGTTCGCGTTGACGCCTCTGACGGGCGGTAACTATGCCCATGCTCTTTCCGCCGGCGTGACTCTGGCCGGATTCCTGCAGCTTTTCTGGCTGATTTATCATACGCGCCGGGAAGGTCTTCCCCTCGGACTGTTGTCGCCGCTGAACACCCTGAAACGCCGTTCCGAAGAAGTCAGGCTTCTTTTGAAGCGCATTCTGCCGGGAGTTTTCGGATCGGGCATTTATCAGATCAACCTTTTCCTGGACACGCTGTTTGTCTCCTTCCTGACAACAGGAGCGGTGTCCTGGCTGTATTATGCGAACCGCCTGTACCAGCTTCCGGTCGGAATCATCGGCGCGGCCATTGGCACTGCTCTTCTGCCCGTTCTGACCCGTCAGCTGAAATCCGGGGCTGAGGAAGAAGCCCGACACAGCCTGAACCGTGCGCTTGAAGTCGCTCTGCTGTTGTCTGTTCCCGCGGCGGCAGGACTGATCGCACTGGACATGCCGATCATTTCCGTTCTGTTCGTGCGGGGAAAATTCACGATTGAAGCCGCACAGAACACGGGTCTCGCCCTTTCCGCCTATGCACTTGGTCTGCCGGCGTATATTCTCACCAAAGCGCTTGCGCCGGTTTTTTATGCCCGCGGGGATACGGCGACACCTGTACGCATCGCGGCGGCGGCGCTGGTCATGTACATCCTGCTGTGTCTGCTTCTTCTGCCCGTCATGGGATATGTCGGCATCGCCCTGGCAACGGGCATCGTCGCATGGCTGAACGTGATGCAGTATGTTTACCTGATTTACCGCAAAGGCCTTCACCGGACGGATGCCGCTTTCCGTTACCGGTCGTTCGCAATCGTGCTTTCCTCTGTCGGTATGGGATGTGCCGTTAAATTCGCCTATGTCTGGTCGCTCGTCCGTTTTCCCGGGTGGCTGTACCGGACAATGCCTGTCAAAGCCGCGATTCTGTGCGGCCTCGTCGGTCTTGGCGCGGGTCTGTTCACCGTGTTTGTCTTTCTGACGGGCGGGGTTCGCCGGGATGAACTGAAAAGCATGCTTGCGCGGCGGCGGCGTTGATTTTATAAATAGAAATCTGTTTTAACTTATTTGTCGGACACAAAAACATGGAACGTATTTTTTCAGGAGCCCAACCTACCGGAAACCTTCATCTCGGGAACTATCTCGGCGCCATCCGCAACTGGGTCAAGCTGCAGGATACGTACGAATGCGTCTACTGCGTTGTCGACATGCATGCCATCACGATTTTCAAGGAACCGGAAGAACTGGTTCACAATGTACATGAGGTTGCGGCCTGTATGCTGGCGGCCGGCGTTGATCCGAAGCGCCATATCCTGTTCAACCAGAGCCGCGTTCCGGCTCACGCACAGCTGGCCTGGGTTTTGAACTGCACCGCCCGCATGGGATGGATGAGCCGCATGACACAGTTTAAGGACAAGGCCGGAAAAAATCGTGAAAATGCCTCCTTGGGCCTGTTTGCGTATCCGTCCCTGATGGCTGCGGATATCCTGGTCTACAAAGCCACGCATGTGCCTGTCGGCGAAGATCAGAAGCAGCATCTGGAACTGGCCCGCGACATTGCCGTCAAGTTCAACAATGATTTCAGGCGCGATGTATTTCCCCTGCCCGAACCGGTCATGCTGGGCACCTCCCGCCGTGTCATGAGCCTGCGCGACGCGACAAAGAAAATGAGCAAATCCGACCCGTCGGATTACTCACGTATCAACCTGGCGGATGATGCCGACACGATCGCATTGAAAATCCGCAAGGCCAAAACCGATCCGCTTCCCCTGCCGGAAACAATGGAAGGGTTTGAAGGCCGCCCCGAGGCTTTGAACCTGGTCAATATTTATGCCGGCATTCAGGACATCACGACGGAAGAGGCTCTGAAACAGATCGGCGGACAGGAATTTTCACAGTTCAAAAAAACATTGGCCGATGTTGTTGTCGCGGAACTGGCGCCGATTACGTCGGAAATGCGCCGCATATCGGCCGACATTCCGTATATCGATTCCGTCCTCCGCGAAGGCGGCGAACGGGCAGATGCTCTGGCGCGGCCGGTTCTTGAGGAAGTTTACGACACAATCGGGTTTTTAAGAAATTGACCGAAAACGGGGGCGCGCAACGCTCCCGTTTTTTCCGCTCCCCCGAGTGCGGCAGGACGCTCTGAGTTGCGGGAACGGCCTTCCGTCTTTCCTTTCCAGGGGCGCTCTGAACAATACCGGGATTTTAGAACATAAAAAATCCCTCCGCCGGACGGAGGGAGGATTTCAGCCGCCCCGCGGACGGGCTTTACTCTACGCCGTTCTTTTCGCACAGCGCCGCAACGGGGCACTTCGCACACTGCGGCTTTTTCGCCGTGCATATATAACGCCCGTGGAGCACAAGCCAGTGCGAAACATATTTCAGATCTTCGTCCGGAATGACGCCGACGACGGCTTTTTCAAGATTTTTTTCGACTTCAAGCGGTGTTTTTCCCGGCGCGATACCAATACGGTTGCCCAGGCGAAGAACATGCGTATCAACACCGAACGTCGCGTCCCCGTACAACGTGTTCAAAAACACATTCGCGGTCTTGCGTCCGACGCCCGGAAGCTTCTGGAGCGTTTCCCGGTCGCGCGGAATGTCTCCGCCGTATTTTTCGACCAGTTCCCTGGAAAGCGCGATGACGTTTTTCGCCTTTGTATTGAACAGGCCGATGGAACGAATGTATTCCTTCACACGGTCTTCGCCCAGCTCTATCATGGCCTGCGGCGTCGAGGCCGCCCTGAACAGCGCGGGGGCCGCTTTGTTGACGTTTTTATCCGTTGTCTGGGCGGACAGAACAATGGCGACCAGAAGCGTGAAAGGCGTCGTGTAATCCAGCTCGCATTCCGGAGCGGGATTTTCTTTTTTCAAAACCGCGAAAAAGTCGCGAACCTGAGCCGGAACCATGGTTTAAAATCCGAATCTTGAAAGAATGGCGTCAATACGCGGCACATAAGCTTCGCCGAACAGACGGACATGAACCAGAAGTGGATACAGATTGTAAATATAGCGCCGGCTTTCAAAATATCCGGGTCGGAAAGGCCGGATTTCGTTGTACCGGTCAAAGAAGGGCTTTCCGAGTGTCGAGTTCTTTGTTGAAAACGTGAATTCGATTTCGGAATCGCCGTAATAAACAGCCGGATCGACAAAGGCTTTGACCTTTCCGTCGCAGCACAGAATCGTCGTCGCCCATATGTCGCCGTGCACCAGAGAAGGCTTGGGGGGCTCGTCCAGGTAATGGTCGATTTTCCCGGCCAGATTTTCGATGCGTGACATCATTCCCGCCGGCAACTTTCCTTCCGCCAGTGCGTGCGTAGCGGCGTACAGGAGGCGGTTTTCCGTAAAGAACGGCAGCCATTTGCGCATCTGCGTGTTGGGCTGATGCAGGCCGGTCACGATGGTATCGTACTCGAACCCGTATGCCTCCGCCGTTATGTCGTGCAGTTTTGCCAGGTGTTCAGCGGCTTCGGCTTCGGCCCCTTCGCTCAAAGTCCCGTCAGCCGGGATGAATTCATGGATCAGCAGATCCTGCCCCGAATAATACAGTTTCGGCATGGGCAGTTCGGAATGCTGTTCCAGATACGCCATCATGGCGCCTTCGATTTCGAGGTTTTCCGAGGCTTCCTTGCTGATTTTGACGACGACCTGGGAACCGTCGGACAAAACGACATGCTTTGTATTGGCGACAAAGCCGCCGGTCAGCGTTGCGGCGGATAAAACCAGCTTGCCCGTCGAATGCTCCACGATTCGCGTGATGCTGGGCGGCAACGGATTTTTTTCTACCTGCATGGCATCGTTTCCCGAATATGTTCCAACAAAGCCTCCGACGCTGATTGTATCATATCGAAAACCGTTTGGAAGCCTTCGTTTCCTCCGTAATAAGGGTCCGGGACATCTTTTGTTCCGTATTGAGGCGCAAAATCCATCATTAAAACCAGCGCCGCCCGTTCATGCTCCGGAGAAAACCCCGGACGCATTTCCTCGAGCGCCTTCAGATGGCTCTGGTCCAGAGCGACAATCAGATCAAAATCCCTGAAATCGTCCCGGACAACCTGCCTTGCGCACAGCGAAGAGATGTCCAACCCGTTTTCTGACGCGGCGGCAACGGCTCTGGCGTCCGGAGGACCTCCGACATGCCAGGCTCTGATGCCCGCCGAGTCCGCGGAAATGTCGTCCCCCAGGCCTGCGTTTTCGACAAGCTGCCTGAAAACGCCCTCGGCCGTTGGAGAACGGCATATATTTCCCGTACATACGAACAAAACCTTATACATACTCTCATCCCATCAGATAAAGGTTAAGAAATTCATAATGCCCGCACGTCTTTTTCTCCGACTCTTGATTATGTGGCGTTTTCGGAACTCCTGTGATATAAAAAAGCATAACTTAACCATAAGGAGGTTCTCTAAATGTCTTGGGAAACAAACAGACAGGACGACGTCATTACACGCGCCGGTGCCGTCATTGACGAAGGCCTGCGCCAGTATATGCTGAAAGTCTACAATTACATGACGATCGGCCTTTTAATCACCGCGTTTGTCAGCTATTTGCTGGCGTATACGTCTCTGGGGCTGGTTTTCTTTCAGGCGAACGGCCAGCCGAACGTTCTGGGATGGATCGCGATTATCGCGCCTCTGTTCCTGATTTTCATGATGGGATCGGCGACGGTTTCCGGAAACGCTTCAAGGGCATTCACCCTGTTCGTTGTTTATTCGGCCCTGATGGGAATTTCCCTGACGACCATTTTCTGGGCGTATACCGGCCTCAGCATTCTGCGCGTGTTTCTGATTACAGCCGGAATGTTCGCGGGAATGAGCCTGTATGGTTACACGACAAAGCGTGATCTGACGAAATTCGGTTCTTTCCTGATGATGGGGCTGATTGGTATTATTATTGCCATGGTCGTGAACATTTTCCTCAAAAGCCCGGCGCTTTACATGACGGTTTCCGTGATCGGCGTGCTGGTGTTCGTCGGACTGACAGCCTGGGATACCTGGAAAATCCGCCAGATGTACAACGGCAGTGACGAGGGCAACGTGGTCACCAGCAAAGCGATTTACGGCGCGTTGATGCTGTATCTGGATTTCATCAACCTGTTCCTGATGCTGCTGCGTTTCTTCGGCGATCGCCGCAATTAACCGGCCTCCCGGATTCAGAAAATCCCTTTTCCGTGCTTTACGGAAAAGGGATTTTTTTAGAGCCGCTCAAGACCAGCCATAGTTGACACACAAGAGTGACAAAAATCACTTAAAGCTTAAAATTAATTATTTTACAAAAGGTTAAAGTCTATTTTATAAAAAAACAAAATTGTTTTTCCGGAAAAAGAGGATTAATATATAAAATGTAGTTATCCCTGAAATAAAGAGGCTCACATGAAAAAAATATTACTTTTTCTGGGATTTCTGTGGCTGTTGCCGCAAAATTCCAATGCGGAGGGGCTTATCGTGCCCAGCCGTGTCTTTGATGACTCCCCTCATATCATCCTTGCACGCTCAGTTAAACTTGGGCGCCAGGTCGATATTATGTCTTCAACTCCCAACAAAAACGAAGACGGAACTTCTTCTCCCAAAGAAAAATACGACTGCGTGAAAAATACCGACTGCAGCGGCGGATACATCTGCC
>USCC01000002.1 GCA_900553035.1 uncultured Rhodospirillaceae bacterium
AAGTGAGAATATCTCCTGCTCGCCGCGCGGGCTCCAGCCCAGCAGCGTCACATAGCTGCCGCGGTTCCAAACACGCCATGAAAATGGCCCTCAAAAACGGCCATATCAATCCCGAAGAAGTTGACTACATCAACGCCCACGGGACTTCGACCCCGGTCGGTGATATTCTGGAAGTCAACGCCGTCAAGGACGTTTTCGGCGGTCATGCCGACAAGCTGGCCATGTCTTCGACAAAATCCAGCATCGGCCACCTCTTGGGTGCGGCCGGCGCCGTTGAAGCGATTTTGTGCTTGAAAGCGCTACAGGACGGCATCATGCCGCCGACGCTGAATCTCGAAGATCCTGTCGAAGGAGCGGACATTGATCTGGTTCCTCTCAAGGCGAAAGAACGCAAACTGACGACGGTCATGTCAAACTCCTTCGGTTTCGGCGGAACGAACGCTTCCCTGATCTTCAAAGCCGTTTAAGGTCTGCGGATGGCTTCCCGCCGTTTTGTCATCAAGCTCCTTCTGCTGCTGGCAATCTGCCTCAGCGGAGGGAGCGTTTTCAGTTTTTACAGCCTGCTGTATGAACAAAATGATCAGACGGAAGCCACAACCATTCTGGTGGAAAAAGGGGATTCTCTGGGAGGAATTGCTTCTCAGCTGAAAAAGGACGGGCTTATCCGGAACGTTTCCGTTTTTAAAATGGCGGCGCGGCTGGCCGGGAACTCAACACGCCTGAAAGCAGGAGAATATCGCATCCCGCCCCATGCCAGCACCAAAATGATTCTGGACATTCTTGTCACCGGCCAGACCGTCGTCCGGCGCGTGACAATTCCCGAAGGCAAAACCAGTCGCCAGATTTTCGACCTTCTGATCCAGACGCCCGGTCTGACGGGCGAACTGCCGCCGGTACCGCCGAACGGCGCTTTGTTGCCCGAAACATACACATTCGCCTACGGTGTGCCCCGCAACATCATCGTTCAGCGCATGAAGGAAAGCATGACAAAGACGATTGACGAGCTTTGGCCCTACCGCGATCCGGATCTGCCCTATACAACGAAACACGAAGCCCTGACGCTGGCCTCCATTGTGGAGAAGGAAACCGCCATTCCCGAAGAACGGGCACGCATTGCCGGCGTTTTCGTCAACCGTCTGCGCAAAGGCATGCGCCTTCAAACCGATCCGACCGTCATTTACGCCCTGACGGACGGCAGCATGGAATTGAACCGCCGCCTGACGCACGCGGATTTAAAACTTTCCCATCCCTACAATACGTATATCCGCAAAGGCCTGCCTCCCGGCCCCATCTGCAACCCGGGCCGCGATTCAATTCAGGCGGTTCTTCAGCCTCAGAAGTCAAACGAAATCTATTTCGTCGCGGACGGGACGGGCGGACACGTCTTTTCCGTCACGTTTGACGAGCACAAGCGCAATATTGCCGAATGGAAAAAAACGCGTCGCCGCCGCCGCGCGGCTCAGCTTGCCAAACGCCGGGTTCCGGCACGTCCGGCTTCCCGGAAAGCGGAAACGGTCATTACGACCGCAACAACGCTTGAAGCCGCCGACGAAAATTCAACTACCATTACAACGACGCTGGTTGAAGACGAAAGCGGCGCCTTGACGGATTCCTCCGAACTGTCCGCCGATATTGTGGACGACATTCTGGTTGAACAGGCCGCCGAAAAACCCGTTGATCCGGAAAAAGCCGCGCCGGCAGTTCTGCCCGCCCGAAAAGCCGCACCGGAGAAAAAAGCCGCCGCGCCGGCCGTAAAGAAAAAGGGCACCGCGAAAACAACGGCAAAAAAAGCGCCGGTAACACCGAAGGCCGCGCCAAAGAAAAAGGCCGCGCCGAAAGCGGAGAAAAAGGCCGCGCCGGACAGGAAATCCACAGCGGCAACAAAAACGACGGGCAAAACGGCTTCGTCCAAAACAGCGCCGTCCCGGAAAGCTCCTGTCAAAGCGCCGGTGCGGAAAGCTCCTGTCAAAGCGCCGGTGCGGAAAGAAGCACCGCCTAAAAGGAAAACGGCTGAAAAAGAACCGGCGAAATCCTGATTTTATTGGATGCCCCTTCCGAAATCTGTATAATAAAAGGACTTTCAAAAGGATGCGCCAATGAAATGCCTTTTATTTCTGACATGTCTGCTTTTATCTTTCCCCGCCGCGGCCGATTTTGAATCGGGACGCAAAGCCTATGTGAACGGAGAATACGACAAGGCATTTCAGGAATGGCAGAAAGCGGCCGATGAGGGCGATCTGGCGGCTCAGCGGAACCTGGGACACCTGTACCGGTGGGGCAAAGGCGTGCCGCAGGATCTGACCCAGGCGGCGTTCTGGTATTATACGGCGGCAAAGGGCGGCTCGGATACGGCGCAGTATAATCTGGGCATCATGTATCTGCGCGGCGAAGGGATTCCGCGCAACGAAGACGAAGGCATCATCTGGCTGACCCGCGCGGCGGAACAGAAAAATAAAAAGGCCGGCCAGAAGCTGGCTCATCTGAAAACGGAAATCGATCAGGAACTTCCGACCGAGGACGATCTGCTTGTCCCCGTCAAATCCGAATTCAAATCTCTTTTGAAGGGTCGACCCGTCAAAATGACGCCGGCCGCGCGGAAAAAACCGCCCCTTTACGCCCATCTGGCGTCCTACTATGACCAGGAAACACTGGAAAAAGGGTGGAAGGAGCTTCAGCAGACCTTTCCCGAGCTTGCCGGCGTCAAAACGGTGGAAACGCGTGTTACCCTTCCTGAAAAAGGCAAGTATATCCGCCTGTATATCAAAGGAACGCCGGAAAAGATCCGAAACATCTGTGAAAATCTGAACGCCCGGAAGCAATACTGCCTTATTTCCTATCCCTGATGCGGTGACCCGCCGTGCGAGAGTGCTTGTTCCGATGCGGGGCGCCGGGTTTGTTTCCGTTTTTTCTTCTTCCTTTTCGTACGGTACGTCCTTCGGGGAGAAGAGGGAAGCGGAAATCTTCGGCGGCGCCTTCGGATTCTTCGCGTTTCCCCCTTGCCATCCGTTTTTTTTTCCGCTATATTGCGGGCTTCCGTTTACTCCTTGCCGGCCGACGGACCGGCTATGCCCAAGCAGTTCCTTCATGGGGAAGGTCTGTTGATTGGGGTTGAGACAATCCATAAGGAGATTGTAAATTATGGCTTTGTATGAAAGCGTGTTCATTGCACGCCAGGATATTGCCGCTTCTCAGGTCGACGCTCTGATCGACCGTTTTGAAGGCGTGATCAACGCTCATGGCGGCAAAGTGACCAAGAAGGAAAACTGGGGACTGCGCGCCCTGGCTTACCGTATGAATAAAAACCGCAAGGGACATTACGTTCTGTTCAATATTGACGCGCCGGCCGACGCGCTGATCGAAATGGAACGCCAGATGCGTCTGGACGAAGACGTCATCCGTTATCTTTCGGTACGCGTTGAAGAATTGGAAGAAGGCCCGTCCGCCGTCCTGTCCAACAGGGGCAAGGAAACCAAAGGCCGCGGTCCGAAAAGATTCGATGAAAAATTTGGTTCTGATGAAGAAAGCGAGGAATTCTAATGGTAGCTACAGCCCGTCGTCCTTTTTTCCGTCGTCGTAAAGCCTGCCCGTTCGCGGCGAAAGACGCTCCGAAAATCGATTACAAGGACATCAAGCTCCTGCAGCGTTTCATTTCCGAACGCGGCAAGATCGTACCGAGTCGGATTACCGCCGTTTCCGCAAAGAAACAGCGCGAACTTGCCAAGGCGATCAAACGCGCCCGTTTCCTGGGCCTGTTGCCTTATGTTATGGACTAATCCTTTTCTGAACGTCAGAAAAGGTACTCAGGAGAATTAATTATGGAAGTCATTTTACTGGAGCGCATCGAAAAGCTCGGTCAAATGGGGGACATTGTAAAGGTAAAGCCCGGCTTTGCCCGCAACTATTTGCTTCCCCAGAACAAAGCTCTGCGTTCAAACAAAGAAAATCTGGCGGCTTTTGAAGCTCAGAAAATTCAGCTGGAAGCGGCGAATCTGAAACGCCGTCAGGAAGCCGAACAGGTCGCTGAAAAGATGGCCGGATTGAACCTCGTCATTGTGCGTCAGGCCGCCGAAACCGGACAGCTGTACGGATCCGTCACGGGCCGTGATGTCCGCGACGCCGTCCGCGAAGCCGGATTCAACATTGAACGCCGCCAGGTCGTCCTCGACCAGCCGCTCAAGGAAATCGGCGTTTACAAGATTCGCATCATTCTGCACCCGGACGTCAGCCAGGAAATCGGCGTGACCATCGCCCGTTCGCAGGAAGAAGCCGAACGCAACGCGAAGATGGCTGAAAAAGCCGCGGCCAAAGCGGCGGCGGCAGCCGAGGCGGCGGCAGCGGCTCCGGCCGAACCCGTTGTTGCCGAAGTTGCCGAAATCGTCGTTGAAGAAGCGGCCGCCGTCTGATTTTTACGACATCAAAACGGCGAGAAAGTTTGACTCTTTCCCGCCGTTTTCATTATGATAGCTTTCCTTGACGGATCAGCGAAAGAAAAGACCATGGATGAGACAGCCGAAACCCTTCCGGTGCGCATGCCGCCCCAGAACATCGAAGCCGAACAGGCTCTGTTGGGAGCGATTCTGACCAACAACCACGCGCTGGAGAAAGTGTCTGAATTTCTGCGCCCCTTCCATTTTGCCAGCCCTGTCCATGCCAAAATCTATGAGGCCATCACCACGCTGTTCGCCCGCGGGCATTCGGCCGATCCGATCACGTTGCGCGGTTATCTGGCGACGGACGGTGTTCTGGACGAAGTCGGCGGACCGAAATACCTGATGGATCTGGCCGGCGCCGCGGTAACCATCATCAATGCCGAAGACTATGCCCGCCTGATTTTCGACCGCTATCTGCGCCGCCAGCTGATTGCTCTGGGCAACGATATCGTCAATGACGCCTATGCCATCAGCCTGCATGAAGATGCTTCCCTCCAGATGGACGTCGCCGAAAAAAAACTCTACGAGCTGGCCACCGAAGGGCAGCTGGAGGGCGGCCCGAAACCGTTCGTCGAACCGCTGACCGAAGTCATCCGCCAGACCGCCGAAGCCAAGAAAAATCCGGATGGCATCGCCGGAGCGACAACGGGTTTCCGCGATCTGGACACGGTCATGGGCGGCTTGCATAAATCCGACCTGATCATTCTGGCGGGACGTCCGGCCATGGGCAAAACGGCCTTTGCAACTTGCCTTGCCTTTAACACGGCGCGCCATTTCCTTGAAGAAGCCGAAGCCGGTAAGGAACGTAAGGGTGTCGCCTTCTTTTCCCTGGAAATGTCCGCGCCTCAGCTGGCCGCCCGTATTCTGTCGACCGAAACACAGACGTCTTCGCATGCCCTGCGCAATGGTAAAATCACGGCCGAGGAATTCCGCCGCATTGTCGGCTTTGCCTCAGATCTGGAAAAAGTCCCCCTGTATGTGGACGACTCGCCGGGCCTGACCGTCGGCGCCATTCATAACCGCGCCCGCCGTCTGAAGCGTGATAAGACAAAAGGTCTTGGGCTGATTGTCATTGACTATCTTCAGCTGATTGACGACTCGGACAGCCGGCATCAGGAAAATCGCGTCCAGTCTTTGTCCGAAATCACGCGCCGTCTGAAAATCATGGCCAAAGAGCTGGATATCCCGGTCGTCGTGCTGTCCCAGCTGAGCCGTCAGGTCGAATCCCGCGAAGATAAGCGGCCTCTTTTGTCCGACCTGCGTGAATCCGGGTCTATTGAACAGGATGCGGATATCGTCATGTTCATCTTCCGCGAAATTTATTATCTGGAAAAAGAACAGCCGATTCCCCGTCCGGGCGAAACGGACGAAAAATTCAACACACGCGTCATCAAGTGGGAGGACCACAAGATTGCCGTTCAGAAAAAAGCCGAGTTGATTATTGCAAAACAACGCCACGGGCCGACGGCGACGGTTCCTCTGTTTTTCGAAGCCGAATTCACGCGCTTCGGCAACTGGGCGGAAACCGGGGATTTTGAAAACGGCTGACCTTCTCACAGGGGCGGTGTTTGATCCTTAAAGCTTTTAATTTAAGAGAAATTCAGGTAAAAAGAGAACCTTAAATTCAAGGTTTACGTTTTTGCTCTTTTGCCCTTTATTTCAGGGATTAAGGCACCTCCGCCCGCGTTTCCATGTGACCGGGGATAATCCGGCCGTCAACATACCGGGGCGGAACATAAAGACTATCGGCCGGCGCCCTGTCGCGTAATGCAAAAATGGACAGGGTAAGGAACATCAGAATCAATCCCGATACGGCCAGCGTATAGACCGGATACGGCTTTTCCTTTGGAACACGGTAGGCCGCCCGTCCGATCCGATAGATCAGCAGCGGCAGAAACAGAGGCAGAAAAAACGAAAGGATTATTCTGAGCATAATTCCTCCAACCTGGTTCGAAAGGATTGCAGAATTCCGGCCGTGATCCCCCATACGCAGTAGTCCCGGTAAACAAGTGAATCCGTTTTCGTCGGCATACCGGTCACGGTGATGATGGGGCGGTAGGACCAGTTCCGCGAATCACATAAAAAAGAAAGCGGTATTTCAAATATTTCCTCGACTTCCCCGGGATTGGCGCGAAAATCGAACGGCGGGCGGACAACGGCGGCGACGGGAATGATGCCGTCGCCCATCGGCGTCACATACAGGGGCAGACAGCCAAGTACCCGCGCCCGTTTCACGTCCAGCCCGATTTCTTCTCGGGCTTCACGCAAAGCGGCCGCCACACAGGATTCGTCACTTTCCTCGATACGGCCGCCCGGAAGGGAAATCTGCCCCGCATGACGGGACAGACGGCCGGAACGGCGTGTCAGTAAAACCGTTGTTTCCCGCGCCCTTTCCAGAAGGGGGATCAAAACAGCGGCCGACGCCGCGGCGTCTTCTTTCCCGCACTCCGGGCCAAGGTTCGCTTCGTCGGTCTCCATCCGTTTTATGAACTTTTGAAAATCAAACACTTGTCCGTTTTCTCCTTTAATTTTATCTTAGTCATTATTTCGTTCAAAAAGAAGACGGTTTTGCATATGGTCGCTCTTTTTCCCTGCCGGAACGACGAAACGGACGCCCGGCGCGCATTTAGCTGGCGCAACGATCCCGAAACGGTCGCTTCGTCCTATTTGCCGCGTCCGAAAACCTGGGATTCCTTCTGGCTGGAATACTCGGAATGCTATTTCCGGGATTCCCGGTGCGGGCCTGTTTTCATTGCGGACGGAAACCGGGACGTCGGTTTTATCCGTTTTGAACCTGTTTCCCTGCCCGAAGGAGAAGCGTTTGAAATCATGATCAACGTCGCCCCCGAATACCGCCGACGCGGAATCGGTACAGCGGCTTTGGACGTTGTCAAAAAAGCGCCGGCCTTCCGCGGTGCGTTCGCTCTTGTCGCCGATATCCGCAGGGAAAACACCGCGTCAATCCGCCTGTTTGAAAAAAGCGGTTTCCTTTTTTTCGGGGAAAGAAACGAATACATTGAAAAAATAAACGAAAATTGCCGGATTCTCTGCTATCGTTATATCTTGTAGATATTTGTTAAGGTTTTTCGGGGATACTGAGTTCAGCGGAAATGAGGAAATTATGAGCATCGGCCTTTACGTTATTCTGTGTTCCGGCGTATTCGTGCTGGGTCTCGCGCTGCTGGGCGCGTATTTTACCTTTGTCGAACGCAACAGTTTTCTTGAGATTTCCGACACCGTCAAAATCGGCGCGATGAAAAATGCCGGAGTGATTCAGGCCGTTCTGTTCGTCCTGACTTCCCTGGCTCTGTTTTTTCTGTCCGGCGATAAAAAATGGTTTGAGGAAAACAATTTCCTTACCCTGTGCGCTCTGATCGCCGGTTTCGGCGTGATCGGCCTGAATGCTTCGGAAAAAAAGATTTCGCTTGCGGCGGCGGCACTGCTTCAGCTGGCCGGTATCGCGGCGGCGGTTCTGCTGTTTCCGTCCGGAACGGTTTTTTTCCATATGGGCCTGCCCCCGGTTGTTGACAACGCGGCCGCCGTTGTCCTCTGGTTTGTTTATTTCCGCCTGCTGTTCGTTATGGATCGTCTGGAAGGGTTTACGCAGGAAAATTCGATCTGTGTCGGTACGGTGTGCTTCCTCGGGCTGTTCATCAGTGCGGAACTTCCGCCCGACTTCCTTCGCTTCGGCGGTCTGCTTCTGCCCGTGATGATGCCCCTGTTCCCTTTCTATTTTCTTGGTTGTCACCTGCCGATGAGAGGCGTTGCCCGCAACATTTTCTGTTTTTTCGTCGGCTGGGTTTCATTTTATCTGGCCTCAAAAGGCGCTTGGGGGGTGGGCGTTCTGCTGGCGGCCTATCCTCTGTTTGAGGGGATTGTCTTCACCTGCCGCTTCCTTAAGGGACTGCTGACCAAAAATAAACCCGCCTTTCTGTTCGATACGCTTCTGAACCGGGGGATTGAACCGTTCACCGTCGTCAAGTTTATTTTCCGCCGCAACGTCATCATCTGTGCGCTGGCGCTTCTGAGCTTCTCGGCCTCGCTTCAGTATCAGCCCGTCATTCTGGCCGCGTTGTTCCTGCTGGACTTTTACATCCGCGTCGTTTCGCCGAGCCAGGGCACCCCGTCCCTGCGTTCCCTGTTCCGGGAAATGCGGGAAAACACCCGGAAGGAAATCAGCGAAACGGGGAAGGCATTCAACGCAATCAAAGAAAAATATTCCGAAAAGAAAGACGATAAGGAGTAGAAAGGCGTTTCATGAAAAGTGCAGAGCTGATCACCCGTCATCTGGCTGTTGAAATTTTTTCGGCTGTCCTGCGCAAAGGCAAAAGTCTGGAAGAAGAATTCGCCGCCCGGATGGAAGCCCAGGACAAAAAGCAGCCTTTGGAGAACCGGGACCGCACGTTTGTGCGCCTTTTGGTGACGACGATGCTCCGCCGTCTGGGTCAGATTGACAATATTCTGGCCGGGTATCTGAAAAGACCCTTGCCGGAGCGGGCGAATTACATCAAAGACGTCCTGCGTGTTTCAACGGCTCAGCTGGTTTTTCTCGACACACCGCCGCACGCGGCCGTATCGACGGGTGTATCGCTGGTAAAATCGTGGGGAATCGGCGGGTTTGCCGGACTTGCAAATGCCGTCCTGAGGCAGGTCGCCACCAACGGGAAACAGATCGCCGAACACCAGAACGAAGCCGAACTTAATATGCCGCCGTGGTTGCTGCGCTCGTGGGAAAAGGCATACGGCAAGGAAACGGCCGGCCGCATCGCCGCCGCCGGTCTTCAGGAAGCGCCGCTGGATTTCTCTGTCAAAGACAATGCCGTCTACTGGGCTGAACAGCTTGAAGCCTCTGTCATGCCGACCGGGACGCTTCGCCGGATGAAATCCGCCCTTGTCCCTTCCCTGCCGGGATTTGAAGAAGGGCAGTGGTGGGTTCAAGATCTGTCGGCCGCCCTTCCGGCCCGGCTTCTTCGCGATATTGAAGACCGCCGCGTTATTGATATCTGTGCCGCTCCGGGGGGGAAAACGGCTCAGCTGGCAACGGCCGGAGCCGACGTAACGGTTCTGGACATTTCGGCCAACCGCCTGAAAAAATTACAGGAAAACATGAACCGTCTCGGCCTGTCCGTCGAGGTGGTTACCGGCGACGCCCGGCGGTGGTGGGAAGAGGAAGGACATGACGGCGATCGTTTTGACGCCGTGCTTCTGGACGCCCCGTGTTCCGCGACCGGAACGCTGAGGCGGCATCCGGATGTCGTCTGGCACCGGACGCCCGAAGACGTGCGCCGTCTGAACAAAACACAGAGGGAACTGCTGGCGACGGCTTTGGACATGCTGGAACCCGATGGTGAAATGGTTTACTGCGTCTGCTCGCTTCTGCCCGAGGAGGGCGTCGGCATCGTTGACGATGCGATTCATCGGGGGCGAGCCGAACGCATTCCCGTAACGGCGCAGGAAATGCCGCCGGAAATGATTTCCGCACAGGGAGATCTGTGCATTTTCCCCTTCCTTTTTGAAGAATCCGGCGGATGCGACGGTTTTTACGCTGCCCGCCTGCGCCGCAAAGGATAACCGTATGGCCGATCCCGTTACCGTTCTTTACCCTTTTATTGAAGAAGCTTTTTCACCCGAAACAGCTGATGCCGTCAATGAAATCCGGAAGATTTCTGCGGCAGGTGATGTTAAACCCGTGGTGATCGTGAACAGGCACGGCCGGACGACCGAACTTCTGCGCAAGGCACATCTGGCGTACTATGAACTCAAGGCGATTCACCTCATCTATCCGGGAGATTTTTATCCCGTGGCCCTGTACCGCCTGATTTTTTCAAGCCTGCCTTTGTTTCTGTTCATCAAAGGTCAAAAAATTGACGTCATCCACTTTTACGGCATCATGCCCGCCCTGCTTTGGACCGGTGCGGCGCGTATGTTTCGGATTCCGTACGTGATTTCGCTGTACAACATTGAAAGGTATGCGAAATACGCCTCTCTGACGCTTGCGGACGCGTCGCGTCTGACCTGTCCGTCAGAGATGGTCATGGAACGTCTGCCGAACAAATACCGTTTCCGCGCCGAGGTTGTTCCGCCCGCCGTTTCCGTGCCGTTTATCCCGGAAAAACAGCTGGAAAAACGCCGACGCCAGTGGCTGACGGAACGCGGGCTTCCGGAAAAGGCTCTTCTGATGGCGGCGGAAACGGATCAAAGCGTTGATAATCTTTTTATCCTGGGCGAAAAGCTGGCTTCCGACCTGAAAACGCCAATCGTTTTTGTCACCGGAACGGAAGGCGAGCCAGTAACGGTCGGGCGCGTCACCGTTTTTCCGGCCGCTCCGGACGGTTTTGACGAAGCGCTGCCTCAGAGCCGTTTTTTTCTGGGGCTTGACGGCCGCCGGGCAACCTCTTCGGGAACAATGAAAGCCATGCTGGCGGGCGTCCCCGCAGCCGCGGTTGACGAAGGCGTGTATCCCGAAATCATTAAAAACGGAAAAACGGGCATCCTGTTTCCCTTTTCCGATCCGGGAAAGTGGGCTTCCCGTCTGGCGGAAGCTCTTTCATCCCCGGAGAAAACAGCCGAAACGGCGGCGACCGCCAAAACGGAAATGGATAAAACGGTACGGGACATCATTGCCCGC
The DNA here is from genome assembly GCA_900553035.1 of uncultured Rhodospirillaceae bacterium. Lineage (GTDB taxonomy): Bacteria > Pseudomonadota > Alphaproteobacteria > CAAGCB01 > CAG-977 > CAG-977. The sequence goes on from USCC01000002.1 coordinate 11,059, forward strand.
CGGCAGGAGTCGTACCGTTCCCCCCATCCGAAAAAATCAAGTACGGCAGGCGTCGGCCTGCTGAACGACGAAGGAGAATAGTGTTGAAACATCTTTTCATCATCCTTGCCCTGCTCTGTTCCTTTCCGGTACAGGCTCAGAATGTCATCAATGCGCGCAAAGTGGAACAGATCGGCGTGTTTGACGACTGGACAGCCTATATTTTCAAAGACAAAAAGGAAAAGGTCTGTTTCGTATCTTCCATGCCCTTTAAATCCGCGGGCGAATACAACCGCCGCGGCGACGTGTTCCTGATGGTCTCGCACCGGCCCAAGGAAGAACTGTTTGACGTGCTGACGTTTGTGGCGGGATATACGTACAAACCGCGTTCCGACGTTCTTCTGCGCGTCGGAAAGCTGAAAGCCGACCTGTTTACCAGCCAGGATACAGCCTGGTCGAAAAACCTGAGTACTGACCGGGAAATCGCCGAAGCAATGAACCGGGGTGTCCGCGTCACCGTCAGAGGCACCAGCATTGAAGGCGTCGAAACGTACGATACCTTCTCGCTGAAAGGCTTCAACAATGCAATGGAAGCCATCAACCGCCTGTGCCGTCAGGACGCCGGAAAAAATGAATAGGATAAAATCGTTTCCCTCGCGAAAAAGAGATTTTGTATCCGCCGGTTTAAAGTGCTATGCTGTTGCCAGATGGACAAAAGAATTTCAGAAAAGGCTTTAAAACATGACTGAAACGCCCACGGTTGACCCGGTACGTCAGGAATTCATCGACATGTACGAAGAAACGCTTGTCGATGCTCTTGAAGCCCGAAACGGCGAAGTTTCCGAGGATGAGGAACGCCTCCTGCGCATTGACGCGATGGTGGACGTGGCCATGCGGGTTCGCAAGGATCTGGATCCTCTTCTGGCCACCAAACTGAAAAGCCTTGAGAATTTGAAGGACTACAAGCAGTACCTTTTGTCCGAATTCAAAATTTTCGGGTTCGTTTCACGTCATGCTTCGGCTCATGTTTTCGCCGAATACCTTCTGATGTCCGTCATGGATGAATTTGAAGCCGAAGACATCATTGATTTTTCATATCTGGGGGACGAACTGAACAAAGCCTATGCCAAGGCGTCGCCCGAATATCAGAACAGCCTGCGCGACCTGCGCCGTATTTTCCCGTGGGGATCACTGATTGATTAAAACGGGTTCGGAATTGAAACCCCCGTTAAAAAACGGGGGTTTTTCATTTTGAAAGCCTCTGCCGGAGATTTTCAGTCCGAAGCTTTTTTGGGAAGCCGCGTCAGAATAAATTCGGCCGCCGGTGCAGGAAGGCAGGCCGTCAGCCAGGCCGCCAGAGCCAGAGGCCACGGGAACGTAATCCGGCCCCGGTTCTTTTCCAGACGGGCGGCAATGATGGCCGCGGCTTTCGGCGCCTGCATGAAAAACGGCATCGGGAATTTGTTTTTTGCCGTAATCCGCGACGCGACAAAGCCCGGACAGACCACATTGATTTCAATCCCTTCAGGAGCCAGCCATCCGCGGAGCGCTTCCCCCCACGCCCGGACGGCGTTTTTGCTGCCCGAATATGCCGGAGCACTCGGCAGGCCGCGATAACCGGCCAAAGAACTGATCAAAGCGATCTGGCCGCGCCGCCGCGCTCTCATTTTCGCCAAAGCCGGAAGAACCGTATTCAGGACGCCGCCGACATTCACCGCAAAGATGCGCCGCGTCTGTTCTTCCGACTCGCCCATCCCGCCTGTTCCGGCGGATACGCCCGCATTCGCAATCACCAGATCCAGTCCGGCCATCTTATCGCACCGGGCAATCCAGTTGTCCATCACTGCGGCATCCGTAACGTCGGCCTTTTCCGCAAAAACCAGTGCGCCTTTGACCCGGCATTGCTCCGCTACGGCGTTCAGACGTTCCGTATTCCGCCCGCACAGGAAAAGCGTCCGTCCCGGAGCCGCATATTGCACGGCCAGAGCTTCGCCGATTCCGCTGGAAGCGCCCGTAATCAAAATATTTTTCGGATTTTTCATTTTTTTGTTTCCCTGTTTCAAGCAGTTTTAGGTAAGGTAATGCAAAGATTCATTGAAATAAAGGAACAAATACCATGGAAAGTATGACCGGTTTCAGTTCCGTGTCAGGAAAACAGGGAATCTGCTGGACCTGGGTACTTCGGAGCGTCAACGGAAAATCGCTGGACGTCCGATGCCGCATGCCTCCGGGATTCGACGTTCTGGAACAAAACGCACGCGAAATCCTGCGAGAAACATTCACGCGCGGGAACATTTCCGTTTCGCTGGAAACCAAGGCGGATGAGCAGAACTCTTCTCTGAAACTGAACGAACCGCTGCTGGACGAACTGTGCCGTACGGCGCTGGCATGGCAGGTTCGGTATCCGGAACTGCGGCCGGCTCGGCTGGATGGCCTGATGGGTATTCCCGGCGTTCTGAAAGCCGTCGCCGAAAACGAAGAACAGGCCGCCCAGCGGCAAAAAGCCCTTCTGGAATCGTTTCGCGATGCCGTGCATTCTCTGGAGGAGGCACGGATGTCCGAAGGCGAAAAAATCGCCGTTTTCCTGAACCGCCATGTCGATAAAATCGAGGAACTGTGCCGAAAAGCCCGCGGCCTTGCTTCGGTGCAGCCGCAAAAAGTCAAGGAATGTCTCCTGTCGCAACTCGAATCCCTGAAAGAGGATACTTCTATCCCCGAAGAACGTTTCCTTCAGGAAGTGTCCATGTGCATGCTGCGTGTTGACGTCCGTGAGGAACTCGACCGTCTGACGGCGCATGTCAAAACGGCGCGCGAACTGTTCACGGAAAAGGGAAGCATTGGTAAAAAGCTTGATTTTCTGTGCCAGGAACTTAACCGCGAAGCCAACACGCTCGCGTCGAAATCGTCGGATATCGAGCTGACGCGCGTGGCGATGGCACTGAAAACAGCCATTGATCAGTTAAGAGAACAAGTCCAAAATATCGAGTGAGCAAACATGAGTACTTCTTTTCATATCAAACGGCGCGGTTTCATGCTGGTCCTGTCTTCACCGTCAGGCGCCGGGAAAACCGCAATTTCACGGCGAATTCTGGAAGATGAGGCCGAAATGTCGCTGTCAATTTCTGTCACAACGCGTCCTCCCCGCCCCGGGGAAATCAACGGGAGGGACTATTTTTTCGTAGACGTGCCGACCTTTGAAGGCATGGTTCAGCGCAATGAATTTCTCGAACACGCCCGGTTCTGCGGTAATTACTACGGCACCCCCCGCGAACCCGTCCGCAAGGCTCTGGAAGAAGGAAAGGACATTCTGTTCGATATTGACTGGCAGGGGACACAGCAGATTGCCGAAAACGCCCGCGAAGATCTGGTCAGCGTTTTTGTCCTTCCCCCCTCGATCGAGGAACTGGAGCGCCGTCTGTTTTCACGCGGTCAGGATTCCGAAGAGGTTGTCCGCCGCCGGATGTCCATTGCCGCCGCGGAAATGAGCCATTGGAATGAATACGATTATGTCATCGTCAATATCGATTTTGAAGAAAGCGTCCGCAACGTCCGCTCCATCATCCAGGCAGAGCGCCTGAAACGAGGGCGGCAGATCGGGCTGGCCAGTTTTGTGAACGGCATGCGGTCGGCGGAAGAAAGCAAATGACGCAAGAGGCCTTTTCAAGGCCTCTTTTTTTCTTTTTTCCGCGTATGTTTTCCCCCCGGCGGTACGTTTTATCAATGAAACTCACAAAAAAATATTTTGGGGTGTTCAAACTTACAAGGCTTTCTTACGAAAGTCTCTTGCATTTTGGGGTGCTAAGGAAACTTGGGAAGAGGAAAGAAACGGAAGCGTTTCTTACTCTTCCCCTTTTTTTCATAAATTTATTTTAAATACCCCGCACATCCCCTTGACATCCGGCATATTTTAGACAAAAATATAAGTCATTTTTCAAAAATGGGAGATAAAAATGTCTGAAAAACTGCCTGAATGGGATCTGAACGATTTATACCCCGGCATGGATTCACCGGAATTGAAAAAAGACATCGCCGCCGTCAGCGCGGGCGCGTTGAAATTTGAAACACGTTATAAAGGAAAGCTGGCCGAAACGACGGGCGACGAGTTCGGCGATTCAATTGAAGAATACGAAAAACTGACTGAAACGCTCGGACGTCTGGAAGCCTATTCCTACATGATGCATTCCACGAACATGAACGATTCGAAAATTTCAACGTTTTATCAGAATGTTCAGGAAAAATCGAATGACGTTTCCGGAAAAATGCTGTTTTTTGAACTTGAACTCAACAAACTAAGCGACGAACAGCTGGCGGAAAAAATGGAGTCTCCGAAAGCGAAAAATTATGAACCGTGGATCAGGAATGTCCGCGCCGGGCGCGATCACATGCTGTCCGAAGAGCTGGAAAAAATGCTCCATGACAAACAGGTTGTCGGGGCAGCGGCATGGAACCGGCTTTATGATGAAACAATGGCTTCTCTGCGTTTCTCCGTCGGCGGCAAAGAAGTAACCGAACCCGAGGTCACGGCGATCATTGCGTCTTCGCCCGACGCTTCCGTCCGTCACGAAGCGGGCGCCGAAATGGATCGCGTCATGAAAAAGAACATGCCGATCTTCTCGCTGGTGACCAATACGCTGGCCAAAGACAAACAGATTGAAGACGAGGCGCGCGGATACAAAAAACCGATTTCCGCCCGCAACATTGAAAATCAGGTCGAAGACGAAGTCGTGGACGCCCTGGTTGATTCCGTTATTGACAGCCATGCGGACATCTCCCATCGCTTTTATAAAATGAAAGCCGACTGGCTGGGCGTTGACAAGCTGGAATACTGGGACAGGAACGCGCCTCTGCCCGATATGCCCGAAAAAAAGTATTCCTGGGACGAAGCAAAGAAAATCGTTCTGGCCGCGTACAGTGAATTTTCGCCGGAAATGGCCGCCATCGGCAAAAAGTTCTTTGACAACAACTGGATCGACGTCGCCCCGAAGGAAGGCAAGGAAGGCGGCGCTTATGCCCATCCAACCGTTCCGTCGGCGCATCCGTATCTGATGCTGAACTTCATGGGTAAACCCAACGACGTGATGACGCTGGCCCACGAATTGGGCCACGGAGTTCATCAGTATCTGGCAAATGATCAGGGTCTTCTGAAGTCGAATACCCCGATTACTCTGGCGGAAACCGCTTCCATCTTCGGCGAAATGCTGACGTTCCAGTATATGCTGAAGCATGAAAAGGATCCCAAGCAGAAGTTCGCCATGCTGGCCGAAAAAACGGGAAGCATGATTAACTCAACGGTACGCCAGATCGCGTTCCACCGCTTTGAAACCGAAGTCCACACCGAACGCCGCAAGGAAGGCGAACTGGCGCCCGAACGTCTGGATAAAATCTGGACCAGGGTACAGTCCGATGCCCTCGGCCCCTCTGTCGTCAATGACGACCGCTCCAGCTCTTCCTGGGCAAGCATTCCCCACCTGATTCATACGCCGTTCTATGTCTACGGCTATGCTTTCGGGGATTGTCTGGTCAATTCGCTGTACAGCGTTCATCAGGAAGGAAAAGTCGAGGACTTCCCCAAGAAATACATGGAAATGCTGGCCAAAGGCGGTTCCGAACGCCATCAGCAAATGCTGAAGCCGTTCGGTCTGGACGCTTCAAAGCCGGACTTCTGGAAAAAAGGCCTGGGCGTTGCGAAAAACTTCGTTGACCAGTTGGAAGTCCTGACCGAAGAGCTGGGTATGAACCGCAACAAAACCCGCACGAACACGGAAAAAGCTCCGGCCGCCGCCCTCAAGCAAGCCGTCAAGGCCAAAGGTCGCTGAAAACTTTAAAAGCGTTCATGAAAATCCCGCCGCGTAAAAACGGCGGGATTTTTTAAAGGCTGTCGTTTTTTCCCTTCAAAACGTTTTCAGTCTTTTTTAAGAAGAGAGTACAAAATTCCGGTGTGAGAAGACTTCCGGCTTTGTACCCTTCCTCTGCGCCTCGAAAAGGCGTTTACGGCAGGCCGCGCCTTCAAACACACAAAGGGCTCCGTACACCGGGAATCCGTCTCTGACGGCGGATTGCGGATGTCTGCCGAATGCCTTAAACTTCTGCGGATAAAGCAAAGCGGGGTTCCTGACATTCTCCGCAAAGCCTTTTCCTGCGTCCTGCTACGGTTTTTGCGGCTCGGTCGAATAAAAAAAGCGGCCTAATCGCCGCTTTTCTTTATTCTTCCCCTTCGGGTTTGCCCGGCCGGGGCGGCACAGGCCCTGTTCCCGGATGCGGCCCTTTTGGGATTTTCACCCGGACAACGCCCGGCATTTTGGGCATTTTGACCTTCATCATCCCGGGCGGAACCTTAATCGGGATTTTTTTGACCATCGGCGGGCGCCGGACATCCGGCGAAACGCCCGGAGCAGGTGGCGGCGACGGCGGCATCGGAGGTGGCACGGCCGTCAGTGGCGGCGGCGTAAAGGCCTCTTCTTCCTCTATTTCCGGTTCGGCCGTCAAATCCGCGGCGGAATCGTCCTCAAAAACAGGTGCGGGCGGTTCAACGCCGACGGTTCCGGCAAAAACATCTTCCTCCGGTTCGGAAGGCAGGTCGTCAATGATTTCAGGTTCGTACGAAGGCACCGCCGGTTCTTCCTCTTCTTCGGGCAGGGAAACAGCTTCTTCTTCAATAAATCCGTGTGCAAAGACATTTTCCGCCTCGACCGCTTCCTCTTCGGGCGGCAGGTCATCTTCTATTTCGGGTTCAAGCTCTTCTTCGAAATCAGCCGGCGCCGCCGGTTCGTAAAAAGAGGCCGCCGGCGTTTGCGGTGCCGGAGCAGCCGGAGACGGCTCCTCTTCTTCAACGTCGTACAGATCGTCCAGAGAAACACCCCGGCCCTCAATAACCGGTTCATGATCGATTTCCTCTTCGTCGTCCAGAGGAACATCCTCTTCATCCGCCGCCGCCGCGCCACCGTCCAGCGACGGCACTCCGGCTCCGGCCTTCAAAGGCGCCGGAGCGGAAGATTTGAAGTAATACAGCGGTTCGGCCGACGTTTTTTCAATGTCCTCGCCCGTCGGGGGCACCGTATCCTTGTTCGGGCCGTCCTTATCGTAAATGATGACGCGATTGCGTCCGTTTTCCTTGGCCACATACAGCGCGTCGTCGGCCATCTTCAGCATTTCATCAATATTGTCCGTCAGCGTTGAGGAAACAAGGCCGATACTGACCGTAAAGCGAACGTCTTCATTCTGTTCGTTTTTAACAACCAGCTTCGATATCTTGATGCGCAGACGTTCAGCGACGCGATGGGCGTTTTCAATAGAGACTTCCGGCAGCAGGATAACGAATTCCTCGCCGCCGAAACGCGCGATAATGTCGGATTCCCGAAGCGTCATCCGGCAGCAGTTTGCCAAAGCCTGCAGAACCAGGTCGCCGACGGCATGCCCGTGCGTGTCGTTGACGTTCTTGAAATGGTCGGCGTCAATCATGAACAGGCAGAAAGGATGGTTATAGCGGCGCGAACGCTGGACTTCATTTTTTGCCAGCTCTTCAAACTGGCGCCGGTTGTAGCAGTTTGTCAGCGGATCGCGGGTGGCCTGATCGAACAGCTTCAGTTCCTTCTTTTTCCGTCCGGTAATATCCTGGAAAGCCATGTACAGGGCAATTTCATATTCAAAGTCAATGACCCGCGCCGACAACAGCAACCAGAACGGTTCTCCCTTCCGCGGCTTCACCAGAATTTCAAAATCGTCAACAACCGGTTTTTTTTCAAGCCTGGCGAGCAGTTCCCGGCGGCTGGAAGGATCGGCCAGATAGTCGACCGTCTTGAAATTGCCCGGATGGCGTACGTCCAGCCCGAACAGAGCGCCGGCCTTGGTGTTGATCAGCATCAGCTGGTCGTCCTTCAGGCGCGAAATAATGATCGGGAACGGCGACATCTGAATCATCAGACGCAGGCGTTCCTTGCTTTCTGCGGCTTCCTGCGCCAACCCTTCAAACTGGTGCGCCAGAAGGTTGTTTGAAATTAAAATCAAACCGCACATGATCGCAATGTACAGGAACGTCTCAAAAGACGGCGAAACAAGGCTCTGCCCCCACGACATCATGATCAGGAGATTGTAAACGACCAGAAAAATACAGAACCATCCCGTGATGACGAAGCCGAGCGCATTGCGCAGGGATTTCTTGCTCCACAGCGACGCCGCCAGAACGCCGTAGCCAACCGTCGACAACGCCATGGACAGGCTGAGCGTGCCGCCGTCCTTTGTAATGATGACAACGTACCAGCTCCACACCGCAGCCACCAGACACGCCGCAATCAGCACTGTCCGGTTGACGAATTTGACGCCTTTGATTTCCAGAGCGCCCGCGATGAAAAAAACGGCACTGAGCAGACGGAGCAGAAGTTCAAGGAAATAGTAATATCCCTCTCCAAGGACGGCCGAAGGCCAGATCAGGAGTTTCGCCGCCAGAACGCACGCAAAAGCCCAGAAAACGGCGGAAATCCCCTTTGAGAAATCCGCCTGTCCCTTTAAATACTTCAGAGCGAACAGCACGCCGACAAGGCTGAACACCATCGGCACCAGACCCGAAGTTGAATTTAAAGCCGTCCCCATACTTAAAAAATCTCCTTTTACACCATATTCTATAGTATAATGCTGTTGCAGAGCAAAGATGATTTTGTCATAACTGAAAAAAAAACGTTGTTTTAGAGGATTCTTATGGTACAGGAAGTGTTGTTGGAAGATCCCGGCGTTTCGGAAACGCTGGACGAGATGGAAAGTCTTACCGCCAACGAAAAAAAATTTGAAAAACGGCGTTTGCGTCCTTTGGCATCGTATCTGGATTTTGATGTTTCCCACCGGCCGACACAGGCTCAGGATCGGGTTTCCAAAAAACGTGTTTATATCGGTATTGCTCTGGGCGTTTTTCTTATTCTTCTGGGATTCGTTTCAAACTTCACGCTGCAGAAAACACCGCACCTTTTCGGCGCGTCCGATCCTCTGCCTCTTCCGGCGTTTACCAGCACTTTCAGCGCTTCATGGATTTTCGTCGGCCTCGGCGTGTTTCTGATTATTACGCGCCTTCTGCTTCTGTTTTACGGCCGCGATTTTTTCATCGGTCACAAATTTGCCGCCGTCGTTATCCAGAAACCCTTTGAACGCAGCAACCGCATGGCGGATTCCCTGAACGGCTATCTGGGGGTACGTTACCGATCCCGTATTGTCAACGTCCTGGGGCTGACGTCGTATACACAGCACATCATTGACCTCCAACATCCCAATGAAGCGAAAACCATTCCCCTGTACATTACGAATAACGGCAACGGCATCAGCCGGAAATGGGAAGAGCTGGCTCGCCAGCTGGACATGCCGGCCATTTTCAATACAGCCGACGGTGTTGTCGAAATCGCACTTGAAGATGTTCAGAAGGCGCATCCCGTCATGATTTCCGAAGGAAAAATCCCCATTGACGAATCCTGTCTTTACAAGGTGCCGCATTCCTTTAAAATCGTCGAGGATGACAGAACATGCCAGATTGATCCGGAAATCCGGGACAGCGCTTTTTCAACGTTTTCGGCCGTTGTCTGCGTCTTTGCCTTTTTCATGACCGCCCTTGTCGCCTTCGTTCTCAGCGCACAGGCGCATCTTCCGGCCTTTTCATTCATTCCGGTGACGCTTCTGGCCACGATTCTGCTGATCATTGTTCCGGCTTCTCTGTTTTTCCGCCGACGCCGCCTGGTCGTTTCCAGGGACGGTATTCGTATCAAATCGCGGTGGATTTTCTTTCCGTCCTTCGGCTACCTGATCCGACCGGAAAGTCTGGAATCCATAAACGTCATCCACAACAGCTACGACCTGAAATACTCGCTGGTCATCGGTGCGGATGGCCAGACAACCCACATCGGACGCGGGCTACCTAAAAAAGATCTGGAATGGCTTCAGAACTTCATCAATGAACAGATAAAACGCTTTATCTGCAAATAATCCGTTCAAGCGTCCGGCAAAAGGATTCGGATGCCTCCCGTTCGTCAAACGGCGAATGCCCGCACTGCGGCAGGATGAATTTTTCAAAAGGAATACCGCTGTTTTCCAAAGGCTCAAGGACGCCTTCCGCCGGGTGCGGATCGACATCGCCGTGAATGACCGTCACCGGGCATTCCAGACGCTTCAAAGCCAGCGTCAGTTTTCCTTCAAAGCGGAGTTTCCGGGCTTCGTTCCACACCTGTCCGTACATTCTTCCGTCCGGAGGAAGAACATGTTCCTTCTCCTCTGGCCGTCGGGCATAGTTGTCTGTCTTTTCAACCAGGCTTTCCAGGATTTTCAGCGCTCCCGCCTCACCGTTTTCCAACCTTTCCAGCGTTTTTCGAAAAATGTCCGCTTCCGCCGCGGACAAACGAGCCAAACGCCTTTGAAGAATCCGGGGAACATATTTTTCCTCAAAGGGCGGACACCCGACCAAAACAAGCCGGCGCACATGCCGGGGATGTTCCGCCGCGTACAGCACCGATAACAAAGCCCCCCACGAATGCCCGACAAGCACCGTTTTCTCTCCGGCCGGGCACCCTTTCTCAAGCTGAGCCGCCAGTTCATCAATCAGCTCCCGAATCGTATATCCGGACTGCAACGGCTCCATGACGCCTTTTCCCGAATACCGGGCGAACTCACGCGCCGCACGCGCCAGAGAACCGGGTGCGCCGGGTCCTCCGTGGATGAAGGCCGCGACATAAGGCGGCGTGCCGTACAGCCGGTTCATTTAAAAGACCTGAGATATCCCAGAACCGCTGTCACAGCCGCAGGGGTGACGCCGGAAATACGTGAAGCGGCGCCCAGTGTTTCGGGACGGACTTTTGAAAGCTTCATGACAACCTCATTTGACAGGCCGCCGATTTTTCCGTAATCAATCTCTTCCGGAATCCGCAGAGATTCGTCCTTGCGGAATGCTCGGATATCGGCCTCCTGACGCTGCAGATAACCCCGGTACTTTGCCTCGATTTCCAGAAGCTCGACCACGTCCCGCCGCGTTCCGGCCAATCCGGGCCACACCGCTGCAAGCCTGTCCCAGTCCACATCCCCGTATGCCAGAAGATCCATCCCGTCCCGCCGCGCGCCGTCCCGGTTGACCGAAAAACCGTATTTCACAAGCTCCCCGGGGGTGCCCCCGATGCTTTTCAGTTTTTCAGAAGCCCTCTGCAGCGCTTCGTTTTTCACCGCAAAGGCCTCGGCACGCGCCGAGCCGACACAGCCCGCTTCAATTCCTTTCGGCGTCAGGCGCATATCGGCATTGTCAGAACGCAACAAAAGCCGGTATTCCGCCCGCGACGTGAACATGCGGTAAGGTTCGTCCACCCCTTTGGTCGTCAGATCATCAATCATGACCCCCAAATAGGCATCCGCCCGGTCAAGTGTAAATTCCCGTCCGGCTCCCGCCGCCTTCAAAGCCGCATTCACGCCCGCCAGAAGTCCCAGAGCGCCCGCTTCCTCATATCCTGTCGTCCCGTTAAGCTGTCCGGCGATAAAAAGACCGGATACCTTTTTCGTCTCAAGCGTCCGTCGCATTTCCAGCGGATCAACATAATCGTATTCAATCGCATACCCTGGCCGGAGGATACGGACATTTTCCAATCCCGGAATCGTGCGGATCATGGCTTCCTGAACATCTTCCGGCAACGACGTTGAAATGCCGTTCGGATAAACGGTGTCGTCGTCCAGTCCTTCGGGTTCCAGGAAAACATGATGAGAATCCCTTTCGGCGAACTTGACCAGCTTGTCTTCAATGCTGGGACAGTAACGGGGGCCGACGCCCTTGATCTGCCCCGAAAAAAGAGGTGCGCGGTGCATGTTCGCCCGGATGATTTCGTGTGTCCGCACGTTTGTCGCCGTTATGTGGCAGGCGACCTGCGGCGTCGTAACAGCGGTGTCCATAAAGGAGAAAGGCTCCGGATTTTCATCGCCAAGCTGTTCCTGCGTCCGGCTCCAGTCAATTGTGGTGCCGTCCAGACGCGCGGGCGTGCCCGTTTTCAGGCGCCCCAGAGTCAGGCCGAGCCGCTTCAGAGCCGCAGACAGATGTTCACAGGAAACGTCTCCGACACGTCCGCCGACCGTCTTTTGTTCACCCACATGCATCAGACCGCGCAGAAAGGTTCCTGCTGTCAGCACGACGGCTCCGGCACTGTAAACCGTTCCGTCCGCCGTGATAACGCTGGAAACATAAGGAATTCCTTCCTTTTCACCGGAAACGAGGTCTTCAACGGCTCCCGCCCGGACTGTCAGATTCGGATAATCAAGCAATTCCGCCTGCATCGCCTGTTTATACAGCTTTCTGTCCGCCTGTGTCCTTAATCCCTGAACAGCCGGCCCCTTGGAACGGTTCAGCATCCGGAACTGGATTCCCGCCCGGTCGGCCACACGCCCCATCAGGCCGTCCAAAGCGTCGATTTCGCGCACCAGATGCCCTTTGCCCAGGCCGCCGATGGCCGGGTTGCACGACATTTCACCGATGGAGTCAATCCGGTGCGTCAGAAGAAGCGTTTTTGCTCCTGTCCGCGCCGCGGCCGCCGCCGCTTCACATCCGGCGTGCCCCCCGCCGACAACGATAACATCAAATTTATCCGCCATTCACTTCCCTATGCAAAAATCCCTGAAAATAATATCCAGCAGTTCCTCGACCTGCACCTGTCCCGTAATCCGTCCGACAGAACGCATTGCCATGCGCAGGTCTTCGGCTGTCAGCTCGATTTCCGGCACCTTAAGAGCGGAATCCAGCGCTTCAACACATTCTTCCAGCGCCTGGCGGTGGCGAACCCGCGTCAGGGAAGGCTCTTCGCGCATGGACAGGACGTTTTCAACCCGCCGGCCAATTTTTTCCAGAAGAACGTCAATCCCCGCGCCGGTTTTCGCCGAGATGTAGGCCTCTCCCTCGGGAAGCGTTTCCGTTCCGTCGATTTTATTGACGATTCTCATGGTCTTTTCAGGCGGCATAAGCTTTATTTCGGAATCGATTCCGGGATTCAAGGCGTCAATGACTTCCAGAACCAGATCGGCTTCCCGCGCCCGGGCATATGCCCGGCGGATGCCTTCGGCTTCAATTTCTTCGGATGTTTCCCGCAAACCCGCCGTATCGGCTGCGATGACCGGATACCCGTTGATGTCCAGACGAACTTCAATAACGTCCCGCGTCGTTCCGGCAATTGAAGAAACAATTGCGACATCCCGACGCGCCAGCCGGTTCATCAGGCTGGATTTCCCCGCATTGGGCGCGCCGACGATCGTGATCAGGTAACCATCCCGCAGCCGTTCCCCGCGGCGTCCATCATCCAGATGAGCCTTGATTTCCGCGCTGAGACGGATGATTCTGTTTCGTATCGAATCCGAAACGTCCGAAGGCACCTCTTCTTCGGGAAAATCGATGTACGCTTCCGTCCAGGCCAGAAGATGTTTCAGCTCTGCGGCCCAGTTTTCATACACACCGGCCAAAGCCCCGTTCATCTGGCGGAAAGCCTGCTTTCTTTGCTCTTCGGTTTCGGCATCCACCAGATCGGCCAGCCCTTCGGCCGCTGTCAGATCCATTTTGCCATTTTCAACTGCGCGGCGCGTAAACTCGCCTCGTTCCGCCGGACGCAGGCCTTCAATTTTCGCCAGTTCCTCCAGAACCGAAGCCATAATCGCCCGGCCGCCGTGAATCTGCAACTCGACGACATCTTCGCCGGTAAAGCTGGCCGGTGCAGGAAACCAGAGCAGAAGGCCGTCGTCAATCGGCGTGCCATTCAGTGTTCGGACGGTTGTAAAAAGAGCCTGACGCGGCGTCGGGGAACTTTTCCCGCACATCCGTTCCGCAACCTGATGCGCTTCGGGGCCGGAAATACGCACAACAGCCACCCCCGCCTTTCCGGCAGCGGTCGCAGGGGCGAAGATCGTTCCTTTCATGACGGTATCCTTAAAAAAACAACTGGTTTTTCTTAGCACGTTTCCATCCGTTTGAAAAAAGAAAAGTGTGATAAAACAAAGTCTGTTCCGGGAAAAGCGGTGCGCCCGCCGTAATGTCCGTTTCTGAAAAAGATTTCCCGAGTTTAAATTGATTTTAATTTCCGGAAAACAGGCTTATACTCGCGCCGGAATCAAAAACCCGGAAGGAAACCAATCATGCCGCTGAACTTGTCCGCTCAGGAGATAAAAAAACGTCAAAGTGAAAATCAGGCCTACAAAGCTGTTTACAGATATCTGAACAGCACACTGAAAGCCATGAAAGGCACTTCAAACCGTTCCGAAGCCGGAAAAATCGCTGAAAAAGCAGCCCGGGAAAGCGACCTTTCCGCCGTAAAAAACCACACGCCGGTTATTGAACGGATTGAAAGGAAATTCAGAGATCAGGCTCGCGTTTACGATAAGAAGACAAAAATCAGGCATGCTCTGGGCGGTTCCGAAAACACGAAATTTGTTTTTGCCGCCGTGACCGCCGCCGGTCTTCTGGGAGCCGCCGCCGCGACAAACACACCCGAGCTTGCCCCTCTTTCCATGCTGTCCATGGCGTATGCCGTAGGACGTGCGGAAGCCGCCGCGAAACCCGAGCCGAATAAAGACCTGCGAGCCTATGCCGAAATCAAACAGGCTCAACTGGCTTTGAAAAAGCTTAAAAAAGTCCTCGCCAAAGAAGGAAAGCCTTCCTATAAAGACGAAATCAACGGGCTGTTTGCCGCGGGTTATGGAAATCCGGGCGGTGTTATCACTCATTTTACGGTTAAAAACGGCGGTCGCTGAAGCTTTTTTCCATAAAAAACCCCGCGTTTCCCGCGCGGGGTTTTACGTGAGGTAAACGCTTTTAACGGCATCTTCCTTATCAGCTCTCCCCGTGCCGGGGATGTTTTCGGGTCGCCGGAGGCCTGTTGCGTTTCAAAAGAATATAAAAAGCACCGTCGCCCCCGTCTTTCGGTTTTGCCGGAACATAAGACAGAATCAGGCTTCGGACTTTCGGCGAATTCAGCCACGCCGGAAGTTCCGCACGCAGGACGCCGCGGCCGAAAAGACCGCCTTTACCGGTAATAACCAGAACACAGCGGGCATTCCGGCGGCTTTGAGAAAAAAGAAAACCGTGCAGGACTTCTTCGGCACGTTCCACCGTATAGCCGTGCAGATCAAGAACGGCTTCAACCGGCATTTCACCATTTTTAAACTTCTGCGCCGTGTTCCTGTCCATGTTATGGACGTCCCCGGCTTCCAAATTCTGAAACGTGGAAAAATCAACGACAGGATCGCGGGTGGGACGCTGAACCGAGACGTTCAGTTTTTTGGTTCGTGAAACATACTTTGCCTTAAACGCCGCCGGAACGCGGTTTGATTTCAGGGGGCGAACCGTTTCGGAAACAGCGCGCCACAGCTCCGTATCATCCTCTTCAGGCATTTTCTTCTTCCTCCTCTGCCGCCGCGGACACATCGGCCGGGATTAAATCGGAAAAATAATTCTTTGTAAATTCACGCCAGTCCCCCCAAGGCGCAACGCAGAAAAAGTGCGGATCCGCCGTCAGGACAAGAACAATCCCCCCGTAACGCCACGCAATCAGAAAACGTTCTATGCGCGGAACGACCCTTTTGACAACACGGTTCTGCATGATGGGTTCCAACAGGAAAGGCATCAGAAACGCGTACGCCAGAGACAGGACAAGTAAAAGCCCCGTCCCGATAATCAGGCTTTCCAAAGCCATGACCGTCAGCGAAATCGTTAAAAGAACCAGCAAAGGCAGGACGTTTTCCCAAGGATTAAAGAAAGGCGATCCCCGTCGATTCAAAAGACGGAAATTAATGCGGATATAAGCCTTGTTTTCGACGACAGCCCTCTGAAGACCCTGAAAAATCAGCTGATCTTCACGTGTCGGCGGTTGAATCGGCATCCTGTTCATTGACATAACCCTTACTCGATCTCTGTTTTTCCGTCCTTTTTCGGGACCAGAAGAAAATAGGTTCCTTTGCTTCTCATCCGTCCG
Organism: uncultured Rhodospirillaceae bacterium; assembly: GCA_900553035.1. Taxonomy (GTDB): domain Bacteria; phylum Pseudomonadota; class Alphaproteobacteria; order CAAGCB01; family CAG-977; genus CAG-977. Next base: position 26,985 of record USCC01000002.1, read on the forward strand.
GCTTCTTTCAATGCTTTTTCACCCGTACCCCAGAAAAAATCACCGCGGACAGCGCCCTTGATGGCCGTCCCGGTATCCTGTGCCGTCATCAGACGGTTCATCGGCTTTCCGTCCGGCGCCGTCGTTTCCAGCCACAGGACGCTCCCCAGAGGGATATACGCCGGATCAACCGCCATACTGCGTCCCGCCGTCAGCCGAACACCCAAAGAACCGACCGCCCCTTTTTCCTTCAGTTTTCTGAAAAAGATATAACGTGGATTCTGATGCATCAGCTCTTCGGCTTCAACAGGATTTTGTTTCAGCCACGCCGTAATTTCAGCCATTGTATAAACGCCCGGTTTCAGCAGACCGCGTTTTGCCATGATTGCTCCGATTCCGACGAATTTCCGGCCGTTATTCCCCGCATATCCGACGGCCATCGTTTTTCCGTCCGGCAGACGGATCAGCCCGGATCCCTGAATCTGCAGGACGAAAGCGTCAGCCGCGTGCCGGACCCAGACAATGGGTTCCGCCGGAAACGCCCCATCGTGTGTTTCGATTTCCTGCCGGGTCAGATACGGACGCACATTCTTGCCGTCAAGCCGTCCGAAGACAATATCCCCTTTATATTTCGGATCAAATTCACCCAGATTGATGCGGAAAATATCCTCCGGCACACCGTACAGCGGCGTACGGCATTCCCGGGTACGGACAAGGCATCCTTCGATTTCCGGCTCATAATATCCCGTGAAAAGGCCTTCTTTCCCCGGATCAACCGCATACGGCTGAAGCTTCTTTTCAAGGAATAAGCGCAACTCTTTGTTTGTTTTGAATTTTCTGTCCTGAATTTCCCGGCAGAACGCTGTCCATTCCTTTTGGCGCCGCGTCCGTCTGCAGGATTTTCTCATGGCCGGAAGCGCCTGCAACAGGTCATCTCTTCCCCAGCCTTTCAGATTGGAAAAGGAAACCGGAACCGCTTGAAATTTCTCTGCCGGAACGGATTTTTCAATTTTTTCCGCAGGCGGAAACTCCAAAGACGGCTCTTCTTTTTTTCCGCCGAACAGCAACAGGAAAATCGACAGGCCGAAACCGGCGATTAAGGCGACTCTGGACATTTACGACGCTTTGACCCGTGTTTTTGTCAGGATCCAGACCGGGCTGGCCGACTTCATGTTTTTCCGCAGAGTCCAGATATCCGTTACGGTTTCGATATAAGTCGGATCTCCGGCGACGGTTTCCCCTTCGGCGTTTTTGATCAGATTTGTCTGTTCGGTTTCAAATTCAACGGTCAGATCAACGAACTCTCCTGTGATTTCGGCCTGTAGAAGCTTGATGCTTTTAAAGCTGATCAGGCTGAATTCGGCTGTTTCCTTTTTTTCCAAGCGTTCGTCAATCGCCTTTTCAAATTTTTTATAAATGTCAGGACTCAGCAGGGGGCGCAGTTCGTCCTTGTCCCCTTTGGCAAAGGCCTGTGCAATATATTCAAACGCCCGCGGCGCCTTTTGCATGAATTCGGACAGATCAAACGAAGGATATTTTTCCTTGATTTTCTGAAGGTTACGCATAATTTCCGAATCTTCGTTAAACGCGGGAGAGATCGGCAGGTCGTCTTCCTCTTTTTCCTCCGGATTGTTTTCCAATGTCCTGTATTCGGAGATATCGACGATTTTCGATGGCCTTGGTTCGGCCTCCGGCTTTGATTCGTCCCCGTCCGGACGCGTTCCCAGAACACTGCGCAGACGGCCAATCAGCAGCAGAACGATAATCGCCAAAAAGATCAAATCCAGAAATTGAGGTTGCTGAGACATGATTTCGTCGCCTTCCCTGTTTATTTTTCCGTTCAATAAGGATAGAGTATATCAAATTTTCAACTCAGGAGAATACTATGAACGAAAACACTGCCGAAAACAACCCGCAGGGTGCGCCGATCATCATCAACGCCCAGTACGTAAAGGATATTTCCTTTGAAGCACCGCATGTTCCCCATATTTTCACCGAGCTGAAGACGTCGCCCGAAATTTCTGTCGGCGTTGATGTTCAGGCCGGAAAACTGCAGGACGGTGTCTTTGAAATCACTCTGAAAATTAAAGCAGAAGCCAAAGTTGAAAGCAAGGTAGCCTTTCTGTGTGAAGTCGAATATGGCTGTCTGGCCGGCGTCAACGTTCCGGCCGAACATGTCGAACCGATTCTGCTGATCGAAATCCCGCGCCTTCTGTTTCCGTTCGCGCGGAACATCATTGCCGATCTGACGCGTGAAAGCGGATTCCCGCCCCTGATGATCAACCCGATTGACTTTGTCGGCCTGTATCATCAGCGTCTGGCGGAACTGCAGAAAAAAAGCGAAGGCAACGCAACCGTCAACTGACCCAGATCGGGTTTTTGATTTTTTTCATGAATGCGTCATGTCCGGCCGCTTCCTCCTCCGATATAAAGGCAGGTCGAGGCGGCCGCACTGTTTTTTCGGTTGTTTTTTCCGATCGCACCTGAAGAACGCTTGGCGTCGTCTTTGTCCCCAGGATAAAACCCGGTTCACGGCCGCCCAGAAGCTCCAGATACACTTCGGCCAAAAGCTCGGCATCAAGCAGTGCTCCATGCTTCGTACGTTTTGAATTGTCGATATCAAACCGGCGGCACAGTTCGTTCAGGTTTACCCGCGACCCCGGAAACAGCTTTTTCGCAATCGCCAAAGTATCAATCGACTGTTCCATCGGCAGAACGTCGCGGTGGATCCACGACAGCTCGGCGTTCAGAAATTTCATGTCAAACGCCGCGTTGTGGATGACCAGAAAATCCCCGCCGATAAAATTCAGAAAATCTTCCGCAATGTCTTTGAAAACAGGCTTGTCCTGAAGAAATTCCGTTGTTATGCCGTGAACCTTGACCGCGTCTTCGGGAACGTCGCGTTCGGGATTGATGAACTGATGGTACGTTTTGCCGGTCGGCATATGGTTGATCAGCTCGATGCATCCGATTTCAATCAGCCGGTCGCCCGCGTACGGGTCAAATCCCGTCGTTTCAGTATCCAGTACTATTTCACGCATTTTATGTCTTCCATTATCTCGGCTATTCTTTGACGGACCGCTTTCATGCCCGCCCCCGAATCCACAATATAATCCGCCCAGGCGGAAGCTTTTTCCTCGTCCGTTTGACGCGACAGAAGGGAACGGTATTTCTCCTCCGTCATGCCGGGACGCCTGAAAACCCGCCGACGCCGTTCTTCGGCGTTGACCGTCATCCAGATGATTCTGTCGCAGAATTTATCCCACCCGGCTTCAAAAAGCAACGGAGCATCCAGAACAATCACCGGTTCACGGACATGACGGGCGAAAAACAGCTTCAATTCCTCTTCCAGAAACGGATAAATCATTTTTTCAAGCTCACGGACATCCAGGCGCCCGGCCGCGATTTCGGCAGACAGAAAGGGACGGCTGATTTCATCGCCGCTCAGAATACCCGGAAACCGCCGGGCAAACAGAGCCTTCATTCCGGCGTTTTCCTTCATCAGCCGGTGAACGGCGGCATCCGCGTCAAAAACCGGAATAACGTCTTCCTGAATCATCCGGGCAGCCGTCGTTTTGCCGGATCCCATGTTTCCTGTCAGACCCACAACGGTTTTTTTCATTGTTTTCCTCCGGTCGCAAGCGTGCGCAGTTCTTCTGTCATGTCCGGCATGATTCCAAACCACGCTCTGAACGCCGGACGCGCCTGATGAAGAAGCATCCCCAAACCGTCCGCCGTCGGATTTCCCCGCTCTTCGGCGCGGCGCAGAAGACTCGTTTTTAAAGGGCTGTAAACCAGATCCGAAACCGTAGCGGAAACCGGAAGCGCCGACAGGTCGATTTCAAGCGGTTCAAACCCCTCCATCCCCAGAGTCGTCGCATTTGCCAGAAGAACGGCGCTCTCAAGAGCTTCCTCTTTTTCTGCCCACGGAACGAGATTAAAATTTCCACCAACTTCAGCCGCGAGACGTTCAGCCTTTTCCAGCGTCCTGTAAACAAGCCGTATTTCCGGGCATCCGGCCAACGACAGAGCGGCGCACACGCCTCGGGAAGCACCGCCCGTTCCCAGAATTACAGCCGCGCCCCGGCTGACTTCCGTCCCCGCAGACTCGGCAATGTTTTCCAGAAAACCGAAACCATCCGTATTGTGGCCGTACAGACTCCCGTCCGCACGGATAACAACCGTATTCACGGCCCCCGCCTTCAAAGCTTCCGGAGACAGTTCGTCCACAACCTGCAGAGCCGCTGTTTTATGCGGAACCGTCACGTTCACGCCGGAAAAACCCATTTTCGGAAGCATCCTCAGCACATCGGGAAAATCCACGGGTTTGATTTCCAGCGGCATATAAACGCCGTCAATCCCGTATTTTTCAAGCCAATAGCCATGGATCAGGGGAGATTTTGAATGCGCAACGGGATATCCCGCAACACCTGTCAGTTTTGTCCGGCCTGTTGTCATTGTTTCATTTCTCCGCATGAACGCAAAAAATCGAACAAAGGAAGCAGAGGCAGACCCAGCACTGAAAAATAGTCGCCTTCAACTTTTTCAATCAGCTGGGAACCGAGTTCCTCCAGATAATAGGCGCCGACGGAGCGGCAGACGTCCGGCCCGGCCTTTTCAAGATACTCTTCCAGAAAACCGTCCGAAAAGTTCCGCATCGTCACATGAACGGCCGTATTAACTGACCACAGGAGCTCTGTGTTCCGGACAACGGCAACGCCGTTGATCAGGCGATGTGTCTTTCCCCGCATTTTTTTCAGGTGTTCCCGGGCTTCGGCTTTGTCCGCGGGTTTTGAAAAAGGACGCCCCTCCAGTTCCATAATCTGATCGGCGCCGATCACATACGCTTCGGGATACAGAGCCGATACCTTGACAGCCTTTTCATGGGCAAGGCGGCGGCTGGCTTTAAAACAATCGGGTTCCGTGTTTTTAACCGCGTCTTCATCAATATCCGCCGGAATGGTTTCAAATTCAACGCCTGCCGCAGCCAGAAGCCTTCCCCGGCTTTTGCTCTGAGATGCCAGAATAAGCACGCTCTTTCCCTCTTTCCTGTGAATCCTGTGAATAAGTCGGATAAGTCTTCCTTTTCCGGATTTTTATCCCCCCTGTTCATTTTTACTCCGTTTTTTATGCGGTTGTGTATTAAAAAATCATACCGGAAAGTCGGCAGGGGGATAAAAACTTATGCCCGTTGTCCACAGAGACGTGCCCTTCCGCTGAAAAACAGGGATCAGACGGATTCTGTTCCGGCAGATATGAGTCCTTCCGAAACGGATTCGTCATGTGGGCGCCGCTGTGCAAAGCCTGTGGACAATATTGCCTCCGCGTTATCCACAGGCCCAGCATATAACATCATCCTTTTTTTAAATATATCTTATTTGAAGGAAAGAAAAACATTGACGTTTCGGGGAAAATATTCAAATATGAAAGCCTCCTCTGAAGCGGTGTTCCGCCGCTTTCCTTCCCTAACAAACTTATAAGAGACGTTATGAATTTAAAAGAACTGAAAAAAAAGTCTCCCGCCGAGCTTTTGACAATGGCGGAAGAACTGGGCGTTGAAAACGCCTCGACCCTGCGTACCCAGGATCTGACCTTTTCCATCCTGAAGCAACTGTCGAAAAATGACACCGTCCTGATTGACGAAGGGGTTATTGAAGTCCTGCAGGACGGTTTCGGTTTCCTGCGTTCCCCGGAATCCAATTATCTGGCCGGCCCGGATGATATTTACGTTTCACCCAGCCAGATCAAAAAATTCGGCCTGCGCACCGGCGATACGGTCGAAGGCGAAATCCGCGCCCCAAAGGACGGTGAAAAATATTTCGCACTGACAAAAATTCTCAAAGTCAATTTCACGGATCCCGAAAACGTCCGATACCGGATTAATTTCGATAACCTGACCCCGCTGCATCCGGACGAAAAGATCAGAATGGAAAATGAGCTGGACAATAAAAACATGACGTCCCGTATCATTGATCTGATCTGTCCTCAAGGCAAAGGCCAGCGCGGCCTGATCGTCGCGCCGCCACGGACGGGCAAAACCGTGATGCTTCAGAATATTGCCCATGCCATTACATCCAATAATCCCGAAATTTACCTGATTGTCCTTCTGATTGATGAACGCCCCGAGGAAGTCACCGAAATGATTCGGTCCGTCAAAGGTGAAGTCATCAGTTCAACGTTTGACGAACCGGCCTCCCGCCATGTTCAGGTTGCCGAAATGGTCATTGAAAAAGCAAAGCGTCTGGTCGAACATAAGCGCGACGTCGTCATCCTTCTGGATTCGATAACGCGTCTGGCGCGGGCGTACAACACCGTTGTGCCCAGCTCGGGTAAGGTACTGACCGGCGGTGTCGATGCCAACGCTCTGCAGCGCCCCAAACGCTTTTTCGGGGCAGCCCGGAACATTGAAGAAGGCGGATCGCTGACAATTATCGCGACAGCCCTGATCGATACCGGTTCACGCATGGATGAAGTCATTTTTGAAGAGTTCAAGGGAACGGGTAATTCCGAAATCATTCTGGACCGCAAGGTTTCCGACAAACGTATTTTCCCGTCAATCGATATCACGAAATCGGGAACGCGCAAGGAAGAACTGCTGGTCGATCGGAATACGCTTTCAAAAATGTGGGTTCTGCGCCGCGTCCTGATGCCGATGGGAGTCACCGATGCGATGGAATTCCTGATCGAAAAGCTGAAGCTTTCAAAGACCAACAGCGACTTTTTCGATTCGATGAATTCATAAACGTTCAGACAGGATATTTTATCAGAAACCCGGCCTTTGCATTACAGGCCGGGTTTTTATCGGATGCCGCGGAAAAAGATCCGTTCGGCGCGGGAATTTTTTATCGTTTGCGGCCGCAGGAATCCCATTTGTTTTTCACCGCAGTGAGTAAGGACGGACACGAATGTTCATTCCTGCGGCCGCTGTTTAAAACCCGGCGGATGCGACGGCCGGGTTTTTTATTTACAGGATGAATTTGGACAGATCCGAAGATTCGGCCAGACTGCCGACTTTCTCCCGAACCATTTCCTTTGTCACCTGAACTGTTTCACCGGAACGGTCGGTGGCCGTGAAGCTGATGTCTTCCAGCAGCTTTTCCAGTATCGTGTGAAGGCGGCGGGCGCCGATGTTTTCCACGCTTTCATTGATTTCCGCGGCCAGGGAGGCAATCTCACGAATCCCGTCTTCCGAAAATTCCAACGTAAAATTCTCGGTTTTTAACAGCTCCTTGTACTGCAGGATGAGATTTGCTTCCGGTTCGGTCAGAATGCGGCAGAAATCATCCCTGGACAGCGCCTTCAGTTCTACCCGGATTGGCAACCGTCCCTGCAGTTCCGGAAGCAGATCTGACGGTTTTGCCAGCTGAAACGCTCCCGAAGCAATGAAAAGAATGTGATCCGTTTTAACCATTCCATGTTTCGTTGTGACCGTTGTACCTTCGATCAAAGGCAGAAGATCGCGTTGCACGCCTTCGCGAGAAACGTCCGGCCCGCGGCGTTCGTCATTCCGGCCGCATATCTTGTCCAGTTCGTCGATAAAGACAATGCCGTTGTTTTCAACCGCGTTAATGGCTTCCCTGACGATGGTTTCGTCGTCAATCAGCTTGTCGCTTTCCTCTGTGACAAGAACCTCATAGGATTCCCGAACCGTCATTTTGCGCTTGCGGTAGCTGACCGTTTTTCCGCCGAGCAGATCGCCCAGACTGATCATACCCATCTGAGCACCGGGCATGCCGGGAATATCAAAGGTCGGCATTGAAGACGAAGGGTTTTCCTGGACTTCAATTTCGATTTCCTTGTCGTCCAAAGTCCCTTCCCGCAGGAGTTTCCGGAATTTCTGCCGGGTTTCGTCGGTTGCGGTTTCGCCGACCAGAGCTTTGATAACACGTTCTTCGGCGGCGGCTTCAGCCTTGACGTGAACGTCTTTGCGCATTTTTTTCCGCGTCATTGTAATGGCGATTTCGACCATATCACGGATAATGCTTTCGACATCGCGGCCGACATAACCGATTTCGGTGAATTTCGTGGCTTCGACTTTAATAAAGGGCGCTTGAGCCAGTTTGGCCAGGCGGCGGGCGATTTCGGTTTTTCCGACCCCGGTCGGGCCGATCATAAGGATGTTTTTCGGAACGACTTCTTCCCTTAATGCCGGATCAAGCTGTTGCCGGCGCCAGCGGTTGCGCAGGGCGACGGCAACGGCGCGTTTGGCGTCATGCTGGCCGACGATATACCGGTCGAGTTCCGAAACAATTTCACGGGGACTGAATGAAGCACTCATAATTTTTCCATAATGATGTTCTGGTTGGTGTAGATACAGATGTCGGAAGCGATTTTCATCGCTTTGCGGGCGATTTCCTCGGGCGTCAGGTCGGTATCGATCAGGGCTTTGGCGGCCGCAAAAGCGTAAGAGCCGCCCGAACCAATGCCGATCAGGCCGTTTTCGGGTTCAAGGACGTCTCCGTTGCCGCTTAAAACCAGGGAAGCTTCTTTGTCGGCAACGATCATCATGGCTTCCAGACGGCGCAGATAACGATCCGTACGCCAGTCTTTTGCCAGTTCGACACAGGCGCGCGTCAGTTGTCCCGAATGTTTTTCGATTTTAGCTTCCAGGCGCTCAAACAGCGTAAAGGCGTCGGCCGTCGCACCGGCAAACCCGGCAATGATGCTTCCGTCTCCCAGCCGTCTGACTTTGCGGGCATTGCTTTTTAAAATCGTATTGCCGAAAGTGACCTGTCCGTCTCCGGCAATGACGACTTCATTTCCTTTTCGGACGGAAAGAATGGTTGTCCCTTTCCAGACCGGCGTCGCATTTTCCATACGTCTTCTCCCAATTGGTTCCGTTTAGATATAGATTTTTTTATTCTGAAAAAAAGGCCTGTCTTTTTTTTAAATCCGCGTTAAGGTGATTTAAGTACAGTTTTTCACGTAAGGAAAGGAAAAAAACGATGCGTCAGGCAGCCCTGGAAAGAAAGACGGCGGAAACCGATATCAGGGTCGAAGTCAATCTGGATGGTACGGGCGTTTATCAGATCGAGACGGGATGCGGCTTTTTTGATCACATGCTGGCACAGCTTTCCCGCCATGGGCTGATTGACATGAAAATCAAGGCCGCCGGAGACCTGCATGTTGATGCGCATCACCTGGTTGAAGACGTGGGTATAACGCTTGGTTTGGCTGTTGCGAAAGCGGCCGGAACGAAAACCGGTATTACGCGTTATGGATTTTCCTGCATCCCGATGGATGAAGCGCTGACGCGCAGTGTGATTGATCTGAGCGGTCGTTCATGCCTTGTCTGGCGTGTCGCGTTTAAAACGGAAAAGGTCGGCGAACTGGACACGGAAGTGTTCCGGGAATTTTTTGCGGCAATGGCACAGAATATGGCCGCTGCGATTCATATCGAGAATTTTTACGGGGAAAACAGCCATCACATTGCCGAATCCTGCTTTAAGGCTTTTGCGCGTTCTCTGCGTGCCGCGCTGGAAACGGACACGCGCGTCCCGCATGCCCTGCCCTCGACCAAAGGAGCTCTGTAATTCGTTGCTGTGAAGGGCTATATTAATACGCCCCGGACTTTCAAAGGGTTGTTACGCAATCGCAAGCTTTAGCTTTGCTCAGCGCTTTGATGCCGTGGATTCGTTTTTTTTCGAAGCAGCTCTTATTTTGTTTTGAAAAAAGGCAAAGCCGCTTTCCGGTGAATATTCATCAGAGCGGTGAGTATTGCGGTGGTTTTTGAGGCGTCGGTATCGTTCGGACGGAACCGATGGGGCGGGTTTACATCAAATGGGTTTTGCTTTAGTAATGGTAAAGCTATTTTCGGACAGGACAGATGCGGCTGTTTTTTGAACTTTTTTTAGTTTTTTTCAAAATCGGAACCTTCACCATCGGCGGGGGATTTGCCATGATTCCGGTGATCAAGACGGAACTTGTGGATAAAAAAAAGTGGGTAAAGGAAAGCGACTTCATTGATATTCTGGCTGTTGTTCAGTCTTCCCCGGGCCCGATTGCGGTGAATACGGCCGTGTTTTTAGGGCTTAAAATTCAAGGGATTTGGGGAATGGCTGCCGCGTCGCTGGGGGCTGTTCTGCCGTCTTTCATTATTATTCTGCTGGTCGCGGTGCTTTTTCAGGGGATACAGAATAATCCTTATTTTATTGCGGCTTTTAAAGGAATCAAACCGGCTGTTGTCGCGTTGATTCTGGTGCCGGTGTTTTCCCTGGCTAAAAAAGCGGGGGTCGGGGGATGGAAATTCATTTTACCGATAGCAATTGCGTTGCTTGTGGCCTACGCCCATGTTTCGCCGATCCTGTTTATCGTTGCGGCCATGGTTCTCGGGAATCTGTACGGAATGAGAAAAAAGTCATGATTTATTTTGATCTTTTTTGGACTTTTTTCAAAATAGGGCTTTTCAGTTTCGGCGGCGGTTATGCCATGCTGGCGTTGATTCAGGACGAAGTTGTCCGGATTCACGGATGGGTCACGAATACGCAATTTACCGATATTGTCGCGGTTTCACAGGTGACGCCGGGTCCGATTTCGGTGAACGCGCCGACGTACATCGGTTTTCTGACAACAGACAGCATTACGGGATCGTTCTGGGCGACGTTTGGTGTAACGCTTCCCTCAGTGATCGTAACGTCGATTTTATTTGTGTTCATCAACCGGTTCAAGGATTCGCCTTTTATCACAAATGCTTTCAAGGGATTAAAGCCGACCGTGATCGGATTGATTTTAAGTGCGGCACTTGTTCTGATGACTCCGGATAATTTTATTGACGTAAAAAGCTACCTGCTTTTTGCGGGAGCGTTTATCGCCTGCTATAAATATCATCTGAGTCCCATCGGGCTTGTGGTTATTTCGGGGGTTTTGGGGATTATCCTGTATGCCTGAGTTTTGATAACGATGTCAAAACGATCTTTACACCAAGCTAAAAACAGGCCTTGAATTGTTTCACGTGAAACAATTTCCAACGCCTTGATTTTATGTATAATGTAAAAATAATATAATTTTCCGCTTTGGTTTTTGGTAAAGAAAATGTATTTTTAATTCCATAGGGATAGCTGGAATGTTTCACGTGAAACATTAAAGGAGTTTTCTGGAAATGACGCATGATCGCGCCTTTGTTCAAAAACAGTTCGGTCTGACAGAGGAAACGATGTCAAAACTGGATCTGTACCTTTCCCTGCTGAATGAATGGCAGGAAAAAATGAATCTGGTCAGCCGCACGACTCTTCCGGAAGTGTGGGAACGACATATACTGGATTCGGCTCAGATTTTTCCCTTCCTGTCTTCAGAAGATAAAACGATTCTGGATATGGGAAGCGGTGCCGGATTTCCAGCACTTGTCCTGGCGGTAATGGATAAGGAAAAATCGTTCAGGATTCATCTGGCAGAAAGCGACTGTAAAAAATGCCAGTTTCTGAATGCCGTGATACAGGCCTGTGATTTGAATGCGACCGTACATAACGAACGTTTGGAAAACATGTCTCTGTCTTGTGCGGATGTCCTGACGGCTCGCGCTTTGGCACCTTTGGAAAAGCTGATCCGATATGCCCGTCCTTTTATCGGAAAGAAAACGCGCTGCATCTTTCTCAAAGGTCGGAAAGCACCGGAAGAAATACAGGATGCCGAAAAGAAATGGCGTTTTCAGTGCGAAAAACATTCCAGCCTGTCCAGCAGTGAAGGACAGTTGCTGATTTTATCAGGGATCGGAAAAAAATGACGTACGCTAAGCCAAGAATCATTTCGATATCAAATCAAAAAGGCGGCGTCGGAAAAACAACGACAGCCGTCAATCTGGCAACGGCAATGGCTGCGGTTCATAAACGCGTCCTTGTCCTGGATCTTGATCCGCAGGGGAATGCGACGACAAGCCTTGGGATTGACCGCAAAGTCCCGGCTAAAAACATGTATCAGGTTTTGATGGGGGAGACAAAAATATCTTCATCTCTTCTCTGGACGAAAATCCCCGATCTTTCGGTCGTGATTTCAAGTAAGGATCTTGTCGGCGTTGATTTTGAACTGTCGCAGGCGGACGAACCTCAGTTCTTTTTAAAAAAAGCCATTGAAGCCGAAGCCCTGCCCTATGATTATATCATCATTGACTGTCCTCCCGCTGTCGGTATGCTGACGGTCAATGCTTTGGTGGCGGCCGATGCCGTTATGGTTCCGATACAGTGCGAATATCTGGCTTTGGAAGGCGTGGCGGATTTAATGAAAACCATTGAACGGGTTAAAAGGAATTTCAATCCCCGCCTGGAAATTCAGGGAATTGTTCTGACAATGTTTGATGGACGCAACCGTCTGTCCGACCTGGTGGCGCAGGATGTCCGAGGCTATTTCGGAGATAAGGTTTACCGGACGGTTATTCCCCGGAATGTCCGTGTTTCCGAAGCCCCTTCCCATGGAAAACCAATCCTTTTGTATGATTTTAAAAGCAGCGGTGCACAGGCTTACATCAGTCTTGCCGGCGAAGTCCTTAAACGTGAACAGGAGTTGAAAAAATGAGTACGAAAAATCTGGGCCGCGGTTTAAACGCCTTGCTGGGAGACGATGAATCCGAAGCTTATACACCGGCAAAAGGAGAAGCGGTGACGACTGTTTCTCTGTCGGATCTGGAACCAAGCCCTTTTCAGCCGCGCCGCGTTTTCAACGAGGACGCAATCAACGATCTGGTCGAATCGATCAAAACAAAAGGCGTTTTACAGCCTCTGCTGGTTCGTTTGAAAAATGGTGAACGTGATAAATATGAAATCATCGGAGGGGAACGCCGCTGGCGGGCTTCTCAAATTGCCGGACTGGCGGAAGTTCCTGTTCTGGTCAAAACGTTTTCGGACAAGGAAGCGCTTGAGGTTGCCTTGATTGAAAATCTGCAAAGGCAGGATCTGAATCCTCTGGAAGAAGCCGAAGGGTATAAACGCCTGATGGAGGAATTTGCCAATACACAGGAAGATTTGGCCCGGGCGGTTGGAAAAAGCCGTAGCCATGTGGCAAACACAATGCGTCTTCTGTCTTTGCCGGATAAGGTAAAGGGGTATTTGGAAACAGGAAAACTGACGTCCGGACATGCGCGGGCTTTGTTGAACGCCCGGGAACCGGAAACCCTGGCGGACGCGGTCATTTCCAAAGGGCTGAACGTCCGACAGACGGAAAAACTGGCACAGAATTCAGAACAGAAGAAACCGCGCGCAACGCCGCCTAAAAGGTCGGATAAACAGGAGGAATGCGATCTTCTGGCGGCTGATTTAGCGCGCAGTCTTGGCCTGAATGTGGTGATTCGCTCCAAAGCCCGTGGGGGGGAATTGATTTTAAGTTACGAAACGCTGGAACAGTTGGATGATTTGATTCGCCGGTTAACACAGAGAAATGCGAAAACCGAAAAAAAAGCCGAACAATCGGTTTTCGAGGCAGATGAAGACGGGGAAGTCGTTTTTGCCGACGAATTTCAAAATTCGTTTGAAGACGATGACATCATCAGTTTGGACAAGATTGAAGGTTAAATATATCTATATCGTAATAATGCTTTTAAAATATAGGCTATTTAGCAATAAATGGCCTATATTTTTTTATTTAATTTTATATGCGGAACGATACTCGTTTTTTTATTTTTCGGATTCGTAATGAAATGACAGAAAAACATTTTGAAACAGAATCGTTTTTTAACATTTTGATATGAGAAAAATCGTAATTTTTAGGCGCTCCTATAAAAAATATCCTTAAAAATTTCGGCCACATCAAAAACAGATTACAGGCGATTTTTATAAAAAACTTTTGTAAAAACTTAATCCTCTTCTTCGCAGACTGAAAAAATTCTTCATCCTTTTTGCGAACCCATGAATTCCGGTTCTTCCGCCGCTGTTTCAGAAAAGTCCTGATCCGAATAACGCTCCTCTTTTCAACAGTCCGCCATATTAAACGTAAAAAATCGACATTCTCAGGCCGACCCTGAGTTAAAGGAATAATTTCTTTATTCTCCCATGCGTACCGTATCAACGGGTTTTCATGATCTCCCGGGGATAAAAACGACCGTTCTTCTGCCCATCTGCGCCTGTTAAATCCAAATGGAAATAACCGGATTTCATGCCGTTATGGGAGTAAAACGGCGCTTTTCCCTTGCTGTTTGTGCGCTTCCTGCCGGCCGGACGCTGCCGTACTTCGGAAATACGCACGGCATTAAAATGTCCGGCCGTTCCAAACAGTCTTCAGAACGCTTTCAGTCCGCCGGACGTCGTATTTCGAGGATACCTTGGCATTAAATAAGTTTTTTCCTTCTTCCTTACACATCCTGATTTTTAAAAATTATGGAGACGAAATGCTGATTTTTCCGCTTTCACATAAGCTATAATTTCAAAAAGAGAACATTGTATTTTCAAACAGTCTCTTGCAATGAAGTGATACTTTATTCTTTGTTTTCCGCAAATCGACCCGTCTGCTTTCAAACAGTGTGTTGTTCCGTTCGTTTTTCAGCGTGCTCACAATGTCCGCAGATTGAACGCTTCTTTGTTCTTTTGCCTTAATTTCCACGTCGGTGCGCCGCTCTTTTATGCTCCATTCATACCAACCCGTTCATGGCATTTTAAGCGGGACTTGAAAGGAATCGGGATAAAACGGAATATACGGGGATATCGCGGGATAAAGAGAGCGAAAATCCTAAGAAAATTCGGGTGGCGGAGCGGGCTTTTTATTTTTTGGGCGCAGGATGCTTTTAACTTTTTTATGAAAACCCGAAAATTTTGATACAGAAAAGAAAAGATCCTTTTCGCGGCTGTTTATTGCGTTATATACCGTTCAATTTTAGAGAAATATCCAAGGGCTTCCACATATTGATTGCAGGGAATTTTCCGATGGCTTCATATTCCAAAGCCCCTTTTAAAGGCCGGAAAAGCGCGTATTTGCTTACCTTTTCTGCCGCCTTTTTAAATTTGCCCGATCATTGTTAACTGTAAGCGCCGCACTTTCGGAAAATAAAGCCATCCGTTGGTCTCATCCAGGCGGGTTTGCCGGGCACTCCCCGTTCGCATCCGAAGTCCAGTCCTTTCGGCCAAAAAAGGAGAGTTCATGATTTAAAATTATTCTGCATTGTAATTTTTGCTGTTTAAAAAAATTAAAACTATTTTGCGCCTTGAGTAACATTAAATTCCGATTATGGGGTTAAACAGTGTTCTTGTGCCTTAACTTCCCCGACCTTGCGAGGCTTGCCGACACGAAGGGACGTCCTTCTTTTATGCTTCGTTTACATTTCCGCGCCAGCCGTTCTTTTGCTGTTTTTTGTTCTTCAATACGTTTCTGCCCGTATTTTGGGGATGTTTTGAGATTGAACGCTTCTTTGTTCCTGCGCCTTAATCTTTTTTGGCCTTCCGCAACATTTTAAACGGGCATCCGATGAAATTCGTGTGACAGACCCGGACAATGCGGAAACGACGTTTTCTTTTCCTTTCAGAAAACGCCATTCTTAAAAAGCCCTCTTTTTCACACCGGCGATGCGTTTAACGATTCTTTGAAGTTCGCCCTCATAAGCGGTTCAAATGGTTTCCCAGGCATTTTGAATATGCTTCGGCAGCGTATTCGGAGCCATCAGCACAGCGTCAAAGCGCATATCGGAATCAGCGTATTCAGGGTGGGTTGAAATGAAATACTCTGCACCTTTGATGCGGCGCGTCCGAACCGGGACTGAAACGGCTTCGGCCGCGATATCCTGCGATATGCGGTATTTCACTTCAATAAAGACAAGCGTTTTGTTTTTGTAGGCGATAATGTCAATTTCGCCCGCGCCGCTGCCCCGCGGCGGTTTGAAGTTCCGTTCCAGAATCCGGTAGCCTTTCAGACGGAGAAAAAGAACGGCTCTGTCTTCGGCCCGATAACCGTCGGCTCGGGCCTTTAAACCCGTTTTCTGTTTATTTTCCTTCATTTTTAATCGCCAGTGCCAGCTCGTAAATTTGTTTCTTATTCAGTCCTGTCGCGACGGCTGTTCGGGCAACGGCGTCTTTCAGGCTCATGGTTTTCAAAGCTTCACGAAGAGAAGCGGTAAGAGAGTCCATATCCGGTTTTTCGTTTTTATCCGGCGGCGCGATCAGAAGGACAAATTCCCCTTTTAAAGGGCCGTTTTCCTTATAATAGGACATAAGCTCCGAAAGAGTCCCCCGGATTGTCTGTTCAAATTTTTTTGTCAGTTCGCGCGCCAGTGCAGCTTTTCGATCCCCCAGGACAGCCCGGGCATCGGCAAGAGTTTCTTCGATTCTCTGGGGCGCTTCGTAAAAAATCAGCGTTGCCGGAACGGCGGCGAGCTCGGCCAGTTCCTTCTGCCGTGCCGCTGTTCGGACCGGAAGAAAACCTGAAAAAAGAAAACGGTGACAGGGCAGTCCGGACAGCTGAAGCGCCGTCAGAACAGCGGATGCCCCGGGAACGGCGGTCACGTAAATGCCCTCGTTCACACAATCCTGCACCAGCCGGTAGCCGGGATCATTTACCAGAGGCGTGCCGGCGTCGGAAACCAGAGCAATCATCTCGCCGTTTTTCAGACGTTCGATCAGATGCGGCCGAACCTTGTCGGCATTGTGTTCATGATACGGCGTCAGCGGCGCGGAGATTCCCAGAAGGGAAAACAGCTTGGCCGTGACGCGGGTGTCTTCGCACGCCACAACGTCCGCATGGGCCAGAACGTCAAGGGCGCGGGCGGAAATGTCTCCCAGATTGCCGATAGGTGTTGCAACCAGATACAAACCTTTTATAAAAGAAGAGTCGTGCGGCATTTGCCATCCTTTGCAAAAAAAGATAAGATGCTTTCCCGTATAAACCGTTTCAGAAACAGGAGCAGCCCCTTGCGTCAGTTCAAGTTATTTTTGTGTTGTGCGATTACTTTATTGCTTGCGTCTTGTTCGGGCAAGATTTCTTTGCTTTCCAGACAGGGAATCGACCAGGGACTTTTCAGTCCGGCGGACGCGGACATGGCGGTGCGGAGCGCGGCGGGCGAAGAACAGCCTTCCGAAGGCCGTGAAACGCGAACGCCTCTGCCCTCTGAAATGGTTCGCGTCGGCCTCCTTTTGCCGCTGAGCGGTAATTCGGCCAAGCTGGGGCAGGCGCTTCAGAACGCGGCGATGATGTCTTTGTTCGACATTTCGGGAAACCGGCTTGTCCTGCAGTTCTATGACACGGAAGGCACGGCCGAGGGAGCGCGGAAGGCGTCGGAACAGGCGATTAACCAGGGGGTTGAGCTGATTATCGGCCCGGTTTTTTCGCCGGGCGTCCGAGCCATCCGGGAAAACACGCATGCGGCGGATATCGGGGTCATCACTTTTTCTTCGCACCCTTCAAATCTGGGAGACGGGATTTACACAATCAGTTCTCTGACGTCTCAGCAGGTTGAACACATTGTCGGCTTTGCCTGTGACAAAGGGTATAAGCGCTTTGCAATTCTGGCGCAGGACAATGCAAGCGGGGACATTGTGTCCATGGCAGCAAAGGCGGCGGCGGATCGTTGCGGCGGAATGATTACCAAGGCAGCGTTCTATAACCCGAAATCCGAAAATCTCCAGCCGACGGTTCAGGCGATCATGCCCCGTCTGCTGGAAGATCTGCAGAAGGAAAAGGAAGAAGAGATCAAGCGTCTGGAAAAAAGCCGTGAAGCCGCCTCTCAGGGGCTTCCCGTCAAAATGAAGAACGAAGCGGGTGAGTGGGAAGACCGTTTGATGACTCTGGAACAGCTTCAGGCGCTGATTGAGGAAATGAAGACAACGGAAGTCATCCGTGATCCGTTTGAATTTGACGCCGTCCTGATCCCCGAAGAAGGCAGCCGTCTGCGTTCGCTTGGGGCCCTGCTGTCCTATTATGACGTGCCTTCGGAAATCCGGATTTTGGGGACGTCGCAGTGGGCCAATTCGTCGCCGGCACGCGAACCGGCTTTTGTCGGCGGATGGTTTTCAAACCTGCCTTTTGCCGGATTTGAACAGTTTTCAGAACGCTACAACACTATATACGGTGAAAAGCCTCCGCGTATTGCGTCACAGGCTTACGACGCTGTTGCTCTGGCGGCGGTTCTGGCCGAAACCGGAAGCTTTTCCTATAAAAGCCTGACAAGTCCGTCGGGATTCAAAGGCGTTGACGGCCTTTTCCGTCTGCTTCCGAACGGGCTGTCCGAACGCGGCCTTGAAATTCTGGGCGTTGAAAAGCGCGGATTCGTGACGCTGTCCCCTGCCCGCGAGGTGTTTGATACCGAACCGGTCTTTGAAGCCGAAGTCTACAATAAAGGGTTCCGTCATTCGCCGGATCTGATTACCGTTGTGACCGAGGAAACCGTCGAAGGGGCATCTTCGGAAACCGTTCCGGGCGACCCGGCGGCTGCGACGGCCGAAACTGTCCCGGCGCCGTCTCAGGTTCCCGACAGCCTCAGGCAAGCAAAGCCGGAATCAATGCGTTGAGAATGAGCAGGCCTCTGGCCGTGAGACGAAGACCCTTTGTGTCACGGATCAGAAGGCCGTCCGCCTGATAGTCCGCGAGCGTCCCGGGATGCATGAAGTCCTCGGGCGCACGTCCGGTGATTTCCCTGAACCGGTCGCGGAGAATGCCTTCATCCGTCCGGAATCCCATCAGAATCAGCTCTTCGGCACGTTCCTGAAGAGTCAGTATTTCCTCGCGGGCCGCTCTGCTTTTTAACCATTCAGAGGGTTGCCGCTCCTGAACGGTCGCATACGTCGTTCCGTCCTGCGTGAACCGGCCGTGTGCCGCCGGACCGATACCCAGCCATTCCCCCCCCTGCCAGTACATCAGATTATGGCGGCAGATGTGGCCTTTACGGGCGTGATTTGACACTTCATAACGGGGAAGTCCGGCCTGATACGTCATCCGATCGGTCGTCTCGAACAGATCGGCGGCCAGCTCTTCTTCCGGCAGCTCGAGTCCCTTTTTATGGAAAAAGGTACCCTCTTCCAGCGTCAGCTGATAAAGCGACAGGTGGGAAAGGTTCAGTTCAAGAATGCGTTCAAGCTCCTGTTTCCAGCTTTCAAGAGTCTGATTCGGGCGGGCATAAATGAAATCGGCGGAGACTTCCGCAAAGATATTCCGAGCGTTACGGAGAGCTTCCAGGGCTGTTTCCGTATCATGAAGCCGTCCCAGGAATTTCAGATCGGTATCGTTCAAAGCCTGCACACCGATGGACAGGCGATTGATTCCCGCCGCAGCGAATCCGCCCATTTTCAGGGCGTCCAGCGTTCCCGGATTGGCTTCCATCGATATTTCGACGCCGCTGTCAACGGGCCACAGCCGCCGGATGGCCGCCAGCAGTGCCGCCGTCAATTCGGGCGGCATCAGTGACGGCGTCCCTCCCCCGAAAAAGATCGTCGAGACGGTTTTGCCCTCCGTCCGTACCGCATAAGCTTCCAGACAGCGGACATAGGCCTTTTCCCATGCCGGAAAGTCAATCTTACGGGCGGGAAAGCTGGCAAAATCGCAGTACGGACATTTTGAACGGCAGAACGGCCAGTGCAGATAAATGCCGAAAGGGATCATCGGGACAGGCAGCCCTCAATGAACATTTTCAAAGCGTTTGCCCGGTGACTGATTTTATTTTTAATGCCGCCGGCCAGTTCGGCGAACGTTTCGCTGTATCCGTTTGGCACGAACATCGGGTCATAACCGAAACCGTTCTCGCCTTTTGGCGGCCAGCAGAGTGTTCCTTCAACCTTTCCTTCAAACTCTTCAGTATGCCCGTCCGGCCAGGCAATAACAAGGACACATGCGAAATGTGCCGAACGGTCGGACGAATCACCGAGTTCTTTATCAAGGCATTCCATCGCATAACGGAAGCCGTTTTTTTTCGGTTCATTGTAACGGGCCGAATAAATGCCGGGACGGTTGTCCAGTGCATGCACGCACAGACCCGAATCATCGGCCAGGGCGGGAAGCCCCGCTTCATCCGCCGCGGCCTGTGCCTTGATTCGGGCGTTGGCAATGAATGTGTCGCCGTTTTCTTCGGGTTCGGAAAGATTCAGTTCGTCGCCGGAGCGGACTTTGATGTCGAAAGGCGCAAGAATGGCCTGCATTTCGGCGACTTTTCCCTTGTTGTGCGTCGCCAGCACAATTTCTTTTTCAATCAGTTTACGCATGAGTGTCCATCCCTAAAACCTGCCGCTGGATCAGAGCCAGTTCAGCCGTGCCCTTGCAGGCGAGTTCGTACAGTCTGGTGAATTCTTCGGGCGTGAAAGGCGTCCGTTCGGCCGTACCCTGAATTTCCACGATGCCGCCTTTGCCGGTGATGACAAAATTCGAATCCGTTTCGGCAGATGAGTCTTCGAGATAATCCAGGTCAAGGACAGGGACACCTTCACAGATGCCGCAGGAAATGGCCGATACGGTGTCCAGAATGGGCAAAGAGGAGATCATGCGCCGTTCCTTCAGCGTCTGAAGCGCCAGATACAGGGCGACAAAGCCGCCGGTGATGGAAGCGGTTCGTGTGCCGCCGTCCGCCTGGATGACATCACAGTCGATTTTGATGGAAATTTCACCGAGGGCTTTGAGATCGACGACGGCGCGCAGAGCCCGTCCGATCAGCCTCTGAATTTCATGTGTACGGCCGGACTGTCCTTTTTTGGCTTCGCGGTCAACGCGGGTGGACGTCGAACGGGGCAGCATGCCGTATTCGGCGGTGACCCATCCTTTGCCCGTGTTGCGCATCCAGCCGGGTACCTTTTCATCCACCGATGCCGTACAGATGACATGCGTGTCCCCGCATTTGATCAGGCACGAACCTTCCGCGTGTTTGCTGATATGCGGCTTGATGACGATTTTACGCATTTCGTCCGAAGAACGTTTTGATGGTCTCATGGCTTTTGTATCCTTTTGCTGAATGAGTGATTTGTGCTGTTGACGTTTGGTACTACGATTACTACATTTATCAGTTATGAGTAAGCAAATATCGACATTATCCGAATTAAACAACCGTTCGCGGGATATTTTCCGGCGGCTGGTTGACGCTTATCTGGAACGCGGCGAGCCGATCGGGTCGAAAACGCTGTCGGGGCTTTTGGATGTTTCCCTGTCGTCGGCCACGATTCGCAATGTGATGTCGGATTTGGAAGTGTCGGGCCTTTTGACTTCGCCGCACACGTCGGCGGGCCGGATTCCGACCGAACGCGGCCTGAAAATGTTTGTTGACGGCCTTTTGGAAATCGGGTCACTGGAAGAAGGGGAACGTCACGCCATTGAAGCGCACTGCCGGGAATCGGGCATCAGTATGGAGCATGTCCTGAATCAGGCGTCGTCAATGCTGTCAGGCCTGTCGAAATGCGCCGGCGTTGTGATTGCCCCGAAAATCGAAGCGCCGCTGAAACATATCGAATTTGTGCATCTGGGGAACGGCCGGGCTTTGGTCGTCATGGTGACGGCGGACGGCGCGGTGGAAAACCGGCTGGTTGATCTTCCGCCGGGAACGCTGCCCTCAACGCTGGCGGAAGCATCGAATTATCTGAATGACCGTCTGTCGGGTCGTACTCTGGACGAGGCGAAAACCGTCGTTGACGCGGAGATAAAATCACACAGGGCGCAGCTGGACAAGGCCGCCGAACGTCTGGTTTCGCAGGGAATCGCCGCCTGGGCCGGCGGAAAGAAGGGCGCTCTGATCGTCAAGGGGCAAAAGTATCTTTTGGATAACATCCAGGCTTTGGAAGACCTGGAACACGTCCGCCGTCTGTTCGGTGTTCTTGAAACGCAGGAAAGTATGGCTAAATTGCTGGATTTAACTGAAGCGGCGGATGGTATACAAATCTTTATAGGGGCGGAAAATTCCTTGTTTACGCTTTCGGGATGTTCCATGATAACGGCGCCGTACCGCAACAGCCGCGAACAGATCGTCGGCGCAATCGGCATCGTCGGACCGACCCGGATGAATTACGCCAGGATCATTCCCCTGGTGGATTATACTTCTCGTGTTGTCAGTAAATTAATAGGGTAGACATTATGGCAAAACATCATAAGAACGACCTCAGGGTTGAAGATCAGGAACAAGAGCTGGAGGAATTTGAAACGGCGGAAGAGACGGCGGATGAAACCGTCGAGGAAATCGAAGACGTTTCAGCCCGGGTTGCCGACCTTCAGACCGAAGTCGACAAGCTGAAAGACATGTACATGCGTTCGCAGGCGGAAATGGAAAACCTGCGCAAACGGACGCAGATCGAGCTGGAAAAAAGGTCGAAATATGCGGTTTCGTCTTTTGCCCGCGACCTGCTGAGCGTCAGCGACAATCTGGCGCGCGCAATGGATTCCATTCCCGAACAGGAACGTAAAAAACAATCTGAACTGGTGAAGAATCTGCTGATCGGTCTGGAACTGACACAAAAGGATCTGCAGACGGCTTTTGAAAAGAACGACATTAAGCCCGTTGAAAGCGTCGGCCATATTTTTGATCCGAACGTTCACAAGGTCGTGCAGGAAGTCGAAGATCCCTCCAAGCCGGCCGGGACGATTGTCCAGGAATGGCAGAAGGGATACACGATCGGAGGTGACCGCACTTTGCGCGAAGCCGTGGTTGTCGTCACGAAAGGCGGTCCGAAACCCGGCGAAAAACCGGCGGAACCCGGCCATACCGTCGATACGTCGGCGTGAGTCCGCGAAAAATAAAAAAAGCCGCGCAAAGCGGCTTTTTTCATCTCGTGAAAGGAAACGGTTTCTGAAACGATTTTTCTTCGGTGACAAATCATGTAATATGATTTTCACAGCCGGAATACGGAAAGGAAAATCAAATGAAATTCATATCAAAAGAAGATGCTCTTCTGGGTGGTTTGACCCTGATTCTTCAGACTATTTTCTTATTTTTCCGGGATAACTACCTGATCGGGATTTGTTTTTTTGTCTTTGTTGTTCTGAATATTCTGAGTATAATGAGACTTATTAAAAAGATAAAATTCCTTGAGCAAATGAATAATCGTTTTTACCGCCTTTCCGCGTTTTTAAGGCCGCTTGGATGGTTTTTTTATATTGAAGTGAGCATGCTGTTATTTTTTATGTTTTTGGAAGAATTTACATATTTTTCGGACAAACTCTATTTCATTATAGAATTATGTATTCCATTTTTGTTTATCGCTTTTTTCATAGCCCTTCTGGTCGGGTTGATTCGCATGATTTTTGCAAAACCGCCTGTTCCTTCCGCCGATACGGAAGTCAAAAACACCGACGGCGAAATCATTTGGCGTTCAGGCGGACGCTAATTCTTTTGAACGTTTTTCCGCAGCTTTGACCGCCTGAACCATCAGAGGCGTCAGGCCGTTTCTTTCGTCCATCAGGATGTCCAGAGCCGCAGCGGTTGTGCCGTTGGGCGTGGTGACGTTCCGGCGCAGAGTTTCGGGCGTCTGCGGACTTTGATACAAAAGCTCCGCCGCGCCGCAGACGGTTGCGCGAGCCAGCTCCGCCGCCGTTTCCGGCGAAAGCCCCAGCGATTCCGCCGCCCGGGTTAAAGCCTCGGTCAGATGGAAGACATAAGCGGGACCGCTGCCGGATACCGCCGTGACGGCATCCATTTGCGCTTCGTTTTCCAGCCACACCGTTCGGCCGCAGGCGTCCATCAGGGCTGCGGCTTTTTCCCGCCGAATCCCGTCAGCGCGCACATTGGCATACAGGCCTGTCATTCCGCGTCCCACAGCGGCGGGAGTGTTCGGCATGGCGCGGACAACGGCCGCTTCAGAGCCAAGATGTTCCTCAAACCAGGCGATCGGCCGGCCGGCCACGATGGACAGAAGAACTGCGCCTCTGTCCGTAAACGGTTTGATGCTTTCAACAGCTTCGGCAATGACGAAAGGTTTGACGGCGGCCAGGACAATGTCTGTTTCCGCATCCCTGAAGGCCTCCGCACTTTCGGCGGCATGAATGCCTTTGGCATGCAGAGCCGTACGTGTTTCAGCCCCCGGATCGACAACACGGATTTTTTCCGGCGCCAGCCCTTTTTTCAGCGCGCCTTCAATGATGGCGCTTCCCATTTTGCCGCCCCCAAAGACCGTCAGTCCAGATATTGAAGCCAGAGCACCCATGTCTTTTCTCCTTTTTTAGGCCGTCCGGAGATAAAAGATAGGCGTTCATGAGGATTTTTAAAAGAAAAAGATTTTGAGAAAACGGATTTTGTCGTATAAGGAAAACAGGCAGAAACAAAAGGCGTTGAATTATGTTTGTCATTACCGGAGGAGCCGGATTCATCGGTTCAAATGTTGCCGCCGCCATCGAAGAGCGCGGCTTGGGCGAAGTGGCGATTGTCGACAGACTGCGCAGCGGCGACAAGTGGCGCAATATTTCAAAAAGAGCACTGCGCAACATTGTTTTTCCCGAGGACGTTCTGTCCTTTCTGGACGAACGGGCGCACAAGATTCAAGCCGTCCTGCATTTCGGTTCCATTTCGTCCCCGATGGAGGCGGACGTGGACGCGATCGTCCGGAACAATATCCAGCTGACGTGGGAGCTGTGGAAATGGTGCACGGAACACAAGGTGCCGTTTATCTATGCTTCATCCGCCGCGGTTTACGGCGACGGGACTCTGGGCTTCAGGGACGAAGCCTCGACCGAGGCGCTGGCTCGGCTGCGACCGCTCAGCCCTTTTGCGTGGAGCAAGCTGTTCATGGATCGCAAAGTGGCCGAAGCGGTTGAAGAAGATAAAAAAACGCCGCCGCAGTGGGTCGGGCTCCGGTTCTTTAACCTGTACGGGCCGAACGAGTATCATAAAGGGCCGCATCAAAGCGTTATCCCGCAAATCTACGCACAGGCACGTAACGGTAAACTGTTTCCCCTGTTCAAGTCGGAAAACCCGGCCTATAAGGACGGCGACCAGATGCGCGATTTCATGTGGATCGACGATTGTGTGGACGTGATTCTATGGTTCCTGACGCACCCCGGGGTCAGCGGTCTGTTCAATGTCGGCACGGGGCAGGCGCGGACGTATGCGGACGTCTTACGCGCGGTTTACGCCGCTTTGGGCGAAGAGCCGGAGATGGACTTCATCGATCTGCCCGAAGCTCTGAAGGATAAATATCAGTACTTTACACAGGCCGATATTCAAAAGCTGCGCGACGCCGGGTATGACCGGCCGTTTACGTCGCTGGAGGAAGGCGTCGACAAATACATCCGGAATTATCTGAGCAAATCCGATCCCTACCGTTAAAAGGAAGAAAAAATGTCGTACAGCGGAATACCCTTTCCCAATATTGACCCGGTGGCCGTGCATATCGGCGCTTTTGGCCTGCGCTGGTATTCTCTTGCCTATCTGGCCGGTATTTTCTGCGCCTGGTTTCTGGCGCGGCGGATGGTGCAGCGGTATAATTCTCCCTTTACCCCCGTCAAGGTTGATGATGCGGTCTTCTGGGGGACGGTCGGTCTGATTCTGGGGGCGCGGCTGGGATACGTCCTGTTTTACAATCTGGAACATTATCTGGAAAATCCGCTACAGGTTTTTGCCCTGTGGCAGGGCGGCATGTCGTTCCATGGTGCTCTGATCGGTGTTATTGTGGCACTTTTCCTGTTTTCCCGTCATGAAAAAATCGGCTTTTTCACCATAACGGACGTGATGGCCTGTGTTGCGCCGATCGGCCTGTTTTTCGGGCGTCTGGCGAATTTTGCCAACGGCGAGCTGTTCGGCCGGGTGACGACATCCGTGCCCTGGGCCGTCATTTTCCCGGGAGGAGGCCCTCTGCCGCGTCATCCAAGCCAGCTTTACGAAGCGTGCTTTGAGGGAATCGTCCTGTTTGTCTGTCTGTACACGCTGTGGACAAAGAGCGTTTGGGTCCGAATCCGGCCGGGATTCACATCGGGGGCTTTTCTGTTCGGATATGCGGTCGCGCGGGGCGTGATTGAAAATTTCCGTGCTCCTGACGCGCAAATCGGTTTTCTGTTCGCGCGTGTGACAATGGGACAGCTTCTGACCCTGCCGATGCTGATCGCCGGCATATGGATCATGGTCTGGGCGGCGAAAAAAGCGTAACATCCTTATAAGGCTTGATATTTTACCGCGAGATTTGTACCCTTAAGAAAAAACCGGAGACAAAAATGGGCATAAACATTAAACGGAAAGGTCTGATCCGCGGTTTTCTTTCCCTGTTGCGTCTGAAGCTGGTTGTTCCGCTTCTGCGTTCAAAAAAGCCTCCCGAATTTACGGCGCGCGGCGCGATGATCGGCATGGGATGGGCGATGACGCCCCTGGTCGGCGTCCAGATGTATCTGGTTTTTCTGACGTGGCTGTTTACACGCCGGTTTTTCAAATGGGATTTCAGCCTGCCGATCGGGCTGGCATGGACCTGGGTGACAAACGTTTTTACGGTGCCTCCCTTCTATTATGCGTTTTACGTGACCGGTAAAATCATGACAGGTGAATTCGCCGAACGCACGACATATACGAAATTCGTCGGCCTTTTGAAAAACACTCTGAATGAAGACGGGCTGGTGGAGGCTCTGAAAACGTCTCTGGATATATTGATCAAGGACTGGGGGGCTTCAATGATGCTGGGAGCGGTTCCCTGGATCATCTGCGGCGGATGGCTGGCCTACCGCTGGACGCTGGTGATCGTGCGAAAAAGAGATATCCGGCGGCAAAAAAAGCTTGAAATGAAAACCGAAGCGGCGCAAAAAACATTACGGGATCAAAAACAGGAAACGCTGTAATGACATCATCTTCTCTTTTCGAGGTTGCCGAAGGGATCCGCTATCGTTTTTTTACGCGGAAAAACGGCGTGTCCGAAGGAGAGTTTTCATCCCTGAACTGTTCGGTCAAAGTCGGGGACGATCCGGCGAAAGTCCGCGAAAACATGCGGCGAATCGGCCTGAACCTGCGCTGCACGGTGGAAAAGATTTTTACGCTGCACCAGACTCATTCCTCTATCGTCATTCCGGTTCTGACAAAGGAACCGTTCCCAAAGACGCCGTACGGCGACGCCTTGGTCACAAATCAGACGCAGATTTTTCTGGGAATTAAAACGGCGGATTGTGCGCCCGTTTTGTTCGCTGACGCCGAAAACAGAGTCGTCGGCGCCGCCCATGCCGGATGGCGGGGAGCTGTCGGCGGTGTTTTGGAAAATACGCTGGATGCCATGGTCAAACTGGGCGCCGTCCGCGAGAATATCCTGGCATCTGTCGGGCCGTGCATCGCGCCGCAGTCTTATGAAATCGGACAGGACATGTACGACGAATTCCTGAAGGCGGACATCCGTTCTTCCCTCTTTTTTGTTCCGGCCGATCCCGGAAAATACAGATTCGACCTGCCCGGATACGTGCTGGCTCGTCTGGAGCGCGCCGGAATCGGGGCGGCGGAATGGACGGGAGAAGACACCTGTTCTATGGAAAAAGACTACTTTTCACACCGGCGTTCTTCGCAAAAGGGCGAAAAATGCGGGCGTCAGCTTTCCGTCATCGGACTGCTTGACGACTCTTTGTTCTAATCAGTGAGGATAAGATATGAAAATTTTCTCGGGTAACAGCAATCTTCCTTTTGCGCAGGCTGTCGCCAACTACATGGATACGTCGCTGTCGAAAATTTCGGTCCGCCGTTTCGCCGACAACGAAATATTTGTTGAAATTCAGGAAACTGTCCGCGGTCAGGACGTTTTCATTGTCCAGCCGACAAGTTCTCCGGTGAACGACAATCTGATGGAGCTGCTGGTCATGCTGGACACCTTCCGGCGCAGTTCGGCTCGCCGTATTACGGCGGTGGTGCCGTATTTCGGATACGCCCGTCAGGACCGCCGTACCGCGCCACGGACGCCGATTTCGTCAAAGCTGGTCGCCAACCTGATCACTTCGGCCGGCGCCAACCGGGTGGTGACAATGGATCTTCACGCCGGTCAGATTCAGGGATTTTTTGATATTCCGGTTGACAATTTGATGGCGGCGCCCGCCATGGTCAAGGACATCATGTTCCATTACCGTGACAAAACGCCGATGATTGTTTCACCGGACGTCGGCGGCGTTGTGCGCGCCCGGACGATTGCGAAACGTCTTCATGCCGATCTGGCCATCATTGACAAGCGCCGCGAACGCGCCGGTGTTTCCGAAGTCATGAACATCATTGGTGAAGTCGAAGGACAGGACTGCATTCTGGTCGACGATATTGTCGATTCGGCAGGGACGCTCTGCAATGCGGCGGAGGCTCTGATCAAGGCGGGAGCCATGTCGGTGCAGGCGTATGTCACGCACGGCGTTCTGTCCGGCGATGCTGTTAAACGTGTGGCGGCATCCCCGCTGGAAGCTCTGGTCATTACGGACAGCATTGCGCCGACGGCCGAAGTTCTGGCAACGAAAAACATCCGCATCCTGTCCGTCGCCGATCTGGTCGGCGAGTCGATTCTGCGCATCAGCGAAGAACGCTCGGTGACCAGCCTGTTTTACTGAGAAGACTCTTGCTCTTCGCATCGGAACGGTGTAAACAGTCATAGTTTCCCTTTGTCGGGAAAACGATCCGGGCACCCCTGGAGGCCGGATCGACCGTATCACTTAACAAGGATTTTTATTATGGCAAAAATTACTTCTCTTCGCGTTAACGAACGCAATGTGGCAGGTAAGGGGGCCGCACGCGCCGAACGCCGCGCCGGTTTGATTCCCGGTGTTATCTACGGGGAAAAGAAAGCTCCGATCATGTTCTCCATCCCGGCTCTGGATCTGGACGCGCAGATGCGTCAGAAAGGTTTCTGGACGCGCCAGTTTGAAATCGAAGTCGGCAAGCAGAAATGCCACGCCATCTGTCAGGATGTTCAGACGGATCCCATTTCCGATCGCCCCGTTCATGTTGACTTCCTGCGCGTTTCCGACAACACGGAAATCGTCATCGAAGTCCCCGTCATGTACGAAAACGAACTGGCCTGCCCGGGCATCAAGCTGGGCGGTACGCTGAACGCGATTTACCGCGTGATCGAAGTGAGCTGCAAACCGAAAGATATTCCGGAAACTCTGTTCGTTGACCTGACGGGCCTGGAAATCAACGACGTCGTCAAGATGTCGGATATCAAGTTCCCCGCAGGCGTCAAGCCGGTTGAAGAGGAAGACGTTACAATCGCTTCCATCGCGGCGCCGTCAACGGCAGAAGAAGAAGCTCCGGCCGAAGCGGCGGATGCGGCGGCGGCTCCGGCGGCCGGTACGGCATCGTCGGCTTCTTAAGCGCAAGGGACGGCCGATGTTTTTAATCGTTGGTCTTGGTAATCCGGGATCGGAATATAGGAACAATCGGCACAATATAGGCTTTATGGCGGCGGACGAGCTGGTCCGCCGCTATAATTTTACGCCGTGGCGCTCACGCTTCAGCGGCGAAACGGCGGAGGGGACGATTGACGGGGAAAAAGTGCTGGTTCTGAAACCCCTGACTTTCATGAACAATTCGGGACAGGCGGTTCGGGCGGCCATGGATTTTTACAAGCTTCCCGTCGGAAACGTCATCGTCATTCACGACGAGTTGGATATTCCCGTCGGTAAGATCAAAGCAAAAACCGGCGGCGGTGCCGGCGGGCACAACGGCTTGAAAAGCATTGATGCTCACTGTACACCGCAGTACGCCCGCATCCGCATCGGCATCGGCCATCCGGGTGATAAAAATCTTGTCGTCCCGTACGTCCTGTCCGACGTGCCTAAGGCAGACCGGCAGGTACTGGACTCCGAACTGGAAGACGTGGCCGAAGCTCTTCCGGTTCTTTTAAAGGAAGGGACGGGCGGCTTTACAGGCCGGCTGGCTCTGATGCATTCAAGGAAAGGATAAAAAGACATGGGATTCAACTGCGGCATCGTCGGACTGCCGAACGTCGGCAAATCAACTTTGTTCAACGCCCTGACGTCCACAATGGCGGCGCAGGCGGCAAATTATCCTTTCTGTACCATTGAACCGAACGTCGGCCGAGTCGCCGTTCCTGACGAACGGCTGGAAAAGCTTTCGGCGCTGGCAAAATCGCAGAAGACGATTCATACACAGCTGGAATTTGTCGATATTGCGGGTCTTGTGCGCGGCGCGTCCAGAGGCGAGGGGCTGGGCAACCAGTTTCTGGCCAACATCCGCGAAGTTGATGCCGTCGTCCATGTTCTGCGCTGTTTTGAAAACGGCGATATTACCCATGTCGAAGGATCGATCGACCCGGTGCGCGATGCGGAAACGATTGAAACCGAACTGATGCTGGCCGATCTGGAAAGCCTGGAACGCCGAATCGTGCCGATTGAAAAGAAAGCAAAATCCGGTGAAAAAGACGCCAAAGTCCAGATGTCGGTCATGGAGCCGGTGCTGGAAGCGCTGAAGGCCGGAAAACCGGCGCGTTCGGTGTCTTTTGACGATGAAGAGCGGCAGAAAATTTACCACCAGCTTTTTCTCCTGACAGCCAAGCCGATTCTGTACGTCTGCAATGTTGACGAAGCGTCGGCGGCGACGGGAAACGCTTTTTCCGAAAAGGTGTTCGAACGTGCGGAAAAGGAAGGAAACCAGGCTGTCGTTATCTCTGCGGCCATTGAAGCGGAAGTCGCACTTCTGAACGACCCCGAAGAACAGAAGGTTTTCCTGGAGGATCTGGGGCTTCAGGAAACAGGCCTGAACCGTGTTATTCATGCGGGGTACCGCCTGCTTGACCTGAAAACGTTCTTTACGGTCGGTCCCAAGGAAGCCCGGGCGTGGACGATCCGGTCAGGTATGCTTGCGCCCCAGGCGGCGGGCGTCATCCATACCGATTTTGAAAAAGGCTTTATCCGGGCCGAAGTCATTTCCTGCGACGATTTCATTTCCTGCGGCAGCGAAGCCCGCGCCCGTGAACTCGGGAAGCTTCGTTCCGAAGGCAAAACCTATGAAATGCAGGACGGCGATATCTGCCATTTCCTGTTCAATGTTTAGGAACAGGTGATGCGTCTGGCGCTGTATGAACCGGATATTCCTCAGAATACGGGGACGCTTCTGCGCCTGGCCGCGTGTTTTGATCTGCCGGTCGATATTATTGAACCGTGCGGCTTTATCCTTGATGATAAACGGATGCGCCGCGCGGGAATGGATTATCTGGATATGGTGCGTGTTTCGCGTCACGATTCGTGGGAAGACTTTTTCCGGCAGCACATGGGACGGATCGTTCTTCTGACAACCGGAGGGCATTTATCGCATGTACATTTCAAGTTCCGAAAGGATGACATTCTCCTTCTGGGCCGTGAAAGCGCCGGCGTCCCCGAAAACGTACATCAGATCGCCGACGCCGAAGTCCGTATCCCCATGCGCCCCGAAGCGCGGTCAATCAATGTCGCGGTTGCCGGTGCGATCGTGCTGGGGGAAGCTCTGCGGCAGACGGGGGGCTTTGACGGCCTGTGCGTCTGAGGCTTATCGCCCGGCATTCCTTTTCAGCAGAGCCGTGCTGAGAACCGTGGAAGCCTTGTTTTCGGATGAAGCTTTTGGCTTTACGGAAATAAGCTGAGCCAGTTTTTTTCTTTCCGCCGGGCGGACGGGTTTTCCGGCCGCGGCGGAGTTCTGAATGACGGTAGCCATGCCCTCGTAAAGCGGTATGAATTCCGGCGCGGCGCGTTTTTCATCCACACTGATTTTCAGCGCCGAGGCATCGGCCGGGGTCTGCGTGCTTTCGGAAGTCATGATCACCCGGTTGAGAACATTGACGACGTTTTCCAGACTTCCCGCACACAGAGGCTTTGAAAACAGGAAATCGGGTTCAACGGTGCATCCTTTTTCCGGATGAACGAAGTGCAGAATATCTGCGCCGCTTAAAGGCGGTTTTCCGCGGGAACGGCCATGGCCGATGAGTCCGGCGAAAAGCATGTGCTCTCCTTCGTAAACGGCGGCCAGATTTTCACTGTTCCAGGCTTTGAAGGCGTTTCCCCATGCTTTTTCCCTGTCGTGCGACACCTGCATTTCGTCAGCGTAGCTTTGATAGATACAGGGATGGTAAGAGGAAGATTCCGGAAAATAAGGATTGATTTCGTAATTAAAAGCGGCTTCGGCGGCACAGGCCCCGGCTTCAATGGCTCGCTGATAGGCCAGCCCGGACAGCGCATCCATACGGTCGTATTCCGTCCGGAAGCTCTGAAGCATGTGTTCTCCTTCATGGCGCAGAACACCGGCGATCTGGGCCGGTGTTCCCACCGGCCGCAGACAAATGGCGTTTGCGGCGGCATTGTACATCCCCACCGATTTTTCTCCCAGGTCGGAGGCGTCAAAAGAGATGGAACAGTTCCGTTCGGATATGTTTTCAAGGAGCTTCCGGCCGTCTTCCGTCATCTCCAGAATTTTGAGCATTTTTTCAAATTTTTCCTGATTCGCCGGGCTGTCCGTTCCTTCTTTTGTCTGAGCAAAAGCGTCTTGCAGAACGCGGCGCGGCCCCTGTTCGGCGGCGGCTTTTCGGGCTTCTTCGGCCAGGGCCAGCGCCCGGTCGGTTGTCAGGCCGGCGGCCACGGCCTTTTTGAATGCGCGGTAATCGGCATCGGCGATAACGGCTTTTTCAAAATTCGGATTTTCAGTGACAAAAGCGAATTTTTCCCGAAGGACGTCCTGATGCTGCGGCCGTCCTTCCATTATGTTCCGGCGTTCCACCGCCCGCTGGAGGATTTCAAGCGCGATTTCTTCCGAAGACGCCGACAGATTCAGGGAAATCGACGCCGTATTTTTCATTTCTCCCCTGTACGTGTATTCTTTTTCCCTGACGCCGGCTCCGGCCAGATTTTCCAGAGCCTTTCGCCCGGCTTCACTGTTTTCGATCAGGTAAAGAGCCACGTCAAGGTTTGAACGGATGGATTGCGAGTCCTGCGGATTTTCCCGGTCAAGAAAACGAACCGCATGAAGGAACATCTGATGGGGCCGTTTCTGGATTTCGCGTTCCTCTGCCAGAAGCAGAGCGTGGAAAACAGCCGGAGATCCGGCGCTTTTCCGATCCTTTTCCTTTATGTTGCCCGGGGGTACAAAGCCCAGCCGGTATGCCATGATTTTATAATTCGCATTTGCCTGAGCTGTCAGTTCGGCCTTGGCTTCGGGCGAATCAATGTTCCGCCCTTTCGTCTGCATGTCAACGGCGGCCAGAGCGTAGGTCATTTCCCGGATGAGACGCGCGGCCCCTTCTTTGTTTTCCGGGCTCGGGCCATCGCCGTTTCTGTGCGCAAGGAAGGAAGCCAGACAGATCTGACGCCGGCCGATATCGATTCTTTCGGCGGCGCGGGCACTGAAATGAAAGCAGGGTTTCCGCTTTTCCTGTCGTTTTTCCTGATATGCGGCCATTTTTTCCAGAACGGCGCGGCCTTCGGGTATTGTGTCCGCGATTTTCAGGATGTTTTCAAAATCCGCTGTCGAGACCTCGGCATCCGGATGGAAATAACGGATCATTTTCATATATGCCGGCCCGGCGGCCGCTGTCGGTCTTTCCGTCTCTCGGGACTGATGAAAAAAGGAAAGCTTATCGGTGTCCGTCATGGCTGTGTTTCCCGCGGTAAAAAAGGAAAGAATAAAGAGCCGGAAGGAAAGGATGAAGTTTTAAAGGAGCGGCTCTTTTGCTTCAATTAAGCATTATTTTAGACGAAATTTTAAAAAATTTCAATCCTCTTTAACGGCGTTCTCCGAACAGGGCGGAACCGACGCGGATGAATGTTGCACCCTGCTGGATGGCGAGGGGATAATCGTCGCTCATGCCCATGCTGAGTTCCTTCAGCCCGGCTCCGCGCGCCAGCTTTTTCAGGAAAGCAAAATGCGGCGCGGGTTCTTCTTTGGCAGGAGGAATGCACATCAGCCCGATGATGTTCAATCCGTACGTTTCGCGGCATTCGCGGACGAAAGCGGCGGTTTCGGCCGGCGCGATTCCCGATTTCTGCGGTTCTTCGCCGGTGTTGACCTGAACAAAACAGGGCAGGGGACGGTTCTGCCTTTTCATTTCGGCCGCAAGTTTTTCAGCCAGTTCGGGACGGTCAACGGATTCGATGACGTCAAAAAGGGCGACGGCGTCTCGGGCCTTGTTTGTTTGCAGGCCGCCGATCAGATGAAGCCGGACGTCGGGAAATTTTTCTTTGAGGGCAGGCCATTTTTCACGGGCTTCCTGCACGCGGTTTTCCCCGAAAACGCGGTGCCCGGCTTCCAGCAGAGGAAGGATTTTATCGGCAGCGTGTGTTTTTGTAACGGCAACCAGCGTCACATCCTGCGGACGTTGACCCGAATCTTTTGCGGCCTGTGCGGCGGTGGCGGTGACTTCGGCGTAATTTTCCCTGATATCCATACGATTCTCCCGGGTTTCATAAAAAAGAGCGGTTTTTCCAACCGCTCTTTTGTACCTCATTCCGTCCGGTTTAGAAAGCCAGACTCATACCTGTGGCGACAGCGACGCCTTCGTTGCTCCGTCCGCGAGCCCGATCCGCCGAATCATACTCGACGTAGGCGACGTTGACGAACGTATCAACACCCGCGCCCAGCTTGTATTTGCCGGCGACCTGATACATGCTGAATTCGTCCTTGCCCTGTTGGCGGACATTATTGACGCGGGACTGCAGGTAGTTGACGCTGGTTTCAACCGGGCCGAACACATAGCTGACGCCCGCGTCCCAGACGTGGCCTTCAAATTCGCGCATGTCCAGCGGCGCATCAACATAGCGGTAGGAGCCGCCGACCGTCCAGTTGCCCATACCGACATTGATACCGCCGGCATATTCCTGAATCCGTTTGGATCCCGGCTGAAAGAACGTATTTGTCAGCGGATCGGCAAATGTGAAATTCGGTTTATAGGAAGCGTACGACAGGCTGGCGTCCAGATTGAATCGTCCGAAATCGCCCTGATACAGGCCGACGCCGACAAATCCGTTGCGGAACGTCCGTTCTTTGCTGTTACCGGAGATCGGGAACAACAGGTTGTTGCTGTCCTGGCCCTTTGTGTTGTTGCCGGGCAGAAGGCTGACGGCGGCGGTGAAACCGGCAAAGGTCGGCGTAATATAAGACACTTTGGTCGAAACGTCGTCAAACGTCGCATACGTCGCGTCATAGTGATTGAAGCCGGCCGGCATGATGACCATACGGTCAAAATCTGTTTCCTGAACCCCGATCGTGCTGACGTTCGGAGAGGTGACAGCCATCTGATAGGCGACGTTCTTGACGTTTCCGACGATGATACGGCCGATGCCGGAATCGACGGTGACATAGGTCTGGTCAACCGCGTTCGTGTCCGTGTCGGGATCCGTACCGGCGCGCAACTGAACCATGGCGCCGATCTTCATGCCGTTGTCAAGGACGGTTGAACCGGAAAAATAGATTTCGGCGCTGCCCATAACATCAAAGCTGTTGTACTTGCCGATCGGTACAAGCATGTCCGTTCCGGCAAAATTGACAAGGGTTGACCTTTTCTGATTGGCATAGGTGCCGTACCAGTTCATGTAACCGCCCAGCTCAAGCTGAATCGGCGAAGACGGTTCGGCGGGCTGTTTCCGGGCTTCCTGAGCCGAAGCCGTCGGAGCCGCGCCGCTCAAAGCCAGAAAGGCCGCAAGGGGGAGAAGGGTTTTTTTCATGTCGTTTCCTTAAAAATTCTAAATTTTTCTAAAATGTCAGCTTAAATATATTGTAGTGCTTTTGTAAATGAAAACTTAATCTGTCCTTTCCGCTATATGGAAACAACGGAAGACGGTTTTGTTTTTCTTAGGAAAAAAACGTAAAGTATGCTATCACCTGAAAAGGTTTTTCCTGTCGAAATAAAGGGGTTTCCTCATGTTGCGGCCATTTGGAACGTTGAATCCGTTTGTCCTTCCGTTGTTTTTCCTTTTGTGGGGATGTTCCGGCGCGCCGGTGGAATACAGGTATCCGGAAAAAGTGAAGGGGCGTTATGAAATGCCCGGAGAACACCGGGATGCCGAAGAACAGGACAAGCTGTTCGGCAGTAAGGGGCTGAACCTGTTTTCCGAAGAAAAAGCACCGGAAAACGGCATCGGTGTCAATACGTTTTTATGGCAGGGGACGCTTGAAACGCTGTCCTTTATGCCGCTGGCATCCGCCGATCCGTTCGGGGGAGTTATCATTACGGACTGGTATTCGCCGTCTGCCGCTCCGGACGAACGTTTTAAGGTCAACGCGCTGATCCTGACAAAATCATTGCGCGCGGACGGATTGAAAATTTCCGTTTTCCGGCAGGTGAAAAACGAAAAAGGCGTATGGATTGATACAAAAACCGATCCGGCTGTTGCACTTGAAATGGAAAATGCTATTCTGACCAGGGCGCGGCAAATCCGTCTGTCCGCCGCCGACCGCTAACCTTATTTATTGAAGGCCTTATCATGACTGAAGAACGTTATAATTTCCGTACGACCGAAAAGAAATGGCAGGCTGCCTGGGAAGAAGCCAAAGCTTTTGAAGCCAAGCAGGAGGACGGGCGGCCGAAATACTACGCGCTGGAAATGTTCCCCTATCCGTCGGGAAAAATTCACATGGGACACGTCCGGAATTATACGCAGGGCGACGTGATCGCCCGCTTTAAAACGGCGCAGGGATTCAATGTCCTGCATCCGATGGGATGGGATTCCTTCGGCCTTCCGGCGGAAAACGCGGCAATCAAACATAATGTCCATCCGTCAAAATGGACGCGCGAAAACATTGCGAACATGCGCGAGGAAATGAAGCGGATGGGGCTGGCCATTGACTGGAGCCGGGAAGTGTCCACCTGTGAACCGGAATATTACCGGCACGAACAGAAGATGTTCCTTGATTTCCTGAAAAAAGGGCTGGCCTACCGGAAGGATTCCTGGGTGAACTGGGATCCGGTGGAAATGACGGTTCTGGCCAATGAGCAGGTTGTCGACGGCAAGGGATGGCGTTCCGGCGTTCCCGTTGAACGGCGCAAGCTGTCGCAATGGTCGCTGAAAATCACGCAGTACGCCGACGAGCTTTTGGAAGGCCTCAAAACGCTTGACGGATGGCCGGAAAAGGTGCGGACGATGCAGGAAAACTGGATCGGCAAATCGTACGGCGCTTATCTGTATTTCCCTGTGAAGGGACGCGATGACACGCTTGAGGTCTTTACGACGCGGGCGGACACGCTCTTTGGCGCTTCCTTCTGTGCAATTTCCGCACAGCATCCGATTGCCCGGGAACTGGCCGAAACAAATCCCGATCTGGCCGCGTTCATCAAGGAATGCGAAGCGCTGGGCACCAGTGTCGCAACGATTGAAGCCGCGGAAAAGAAAGGTTTCGACACCGGGCTGAAAGTCATGCATCCCTTCCCCGAAGAATTCAAGGCGCTGGGCGGCAATCCGGAACTGCCGCTGTATGTGGCGAACTTTGTCCTGATGGAATACGGCACGGGCGCGATTTTCGCGTGCCCGGCGCATGACCAGCGCGACCTTGATTTCGCCCGCAAGTACGGCCTGCCCGTTCGTGTCGTCGTGGCGCATAAAGATGAAGGCGTTCCCGAAGTCACGGAGACAGCGTTCGACGACATCGACGACGGCGTCGCGGTTAATTCCGCTTTTCTGGACGGCCTGAGCACGAAAGAGGCGATTCCCGCCATGATTAAAAAGCTGGAGGAAATCGGCCGCGGCCGGGCGACAGTACAGTACCGTCTGCGCGACTGGGGTGTTTCGCGCCAGCGTTACTGGGGATGCCCGATTCCGGTCATCCACTGTGAACACTGCGGCATCGTTCCCGTGCCGGAGGAAGATCTGCCCGTCACGTTGCCCGAAGACGTTTCCTTTGACAGGCCGGGCAATCCTCTGGAACATCACCCGACGTGGAAGCACACGACCTGTCCGTCCTGCGGCCAGCCGGCACTGCGCGAAACGGATACGTTTGACACGTTTTTTGAATCCTCCTGGTATTTCGCGCGTTTCTGTGCGCCGCACGAAGCCGACCGTCCGTTCACCCGTGAAGCCGTTGATAAATGGCTTCCCGTGGATCAGTACATCGGCGGGATTGAACACGCGGTTCTGCATCTGCTGTATGCCCGTTTCTTTACCCGCGCTCTGCGGGACTGCGGCTACCTGAGCGTTTCCGAGCCGTTTAAAGGGCTGTTTACGCAGGGAATGGTCTGTCACGAAACCTATAAGGATCAGAACGGCAACTGGCTTTTCCCGACGGAAGTTGAAAAGAAGCCCGATGGTACGGCGATTCGGATTTCGGACGGGACGCCGGTCCGCGTCGGCCGATCCGAAAAAATGAGCAAGTCAAAGTACAATCTGGTCGATCCGGAAACGATTCTCAACACATACGGCGCCGACGCGGCCCGTGTGTTCATGCTTTCCGACACACCGCCGGAACGCGATCTGGAATGGACCGAAGCCGGGATTGACGGGGCGTGGCGTTATGTCAACCGTCTGTGGCGTCTGGCGCTTTCGTGCCCCGAAGCCCTTCCCGAACCGGGCGAGCTGTCCGCGGCGGCGGCAAAGCTGGTTCGCCTGACGCACCGCACGATTGCAGCGGTGACGGACGATATGGAAAAGCTCCGTTTCAACGTTGCTCTGGCTCGTCTGCGCGAACTGACGAACGCCATCGCGGAGACCAAACCGACGGATGACGCCGACCGCTGGGCCGTGCGCTTTGCTTTTGAAACACTGGTTCGTCTGTTGTCGCCGATTACGCCGCATCTGGCCGAAGAAATGTGGCAGATGCTGGGACACGGCGATCTTCTGGCGACGTATTCATGGCCGGTGGCCGATGCTTCGCTCCTGCATGACGATACCGTCACGGTCGCTGTCCAGGTTCAGGGCAAGCTCCGCGGCACGGTCGAACTGCCCAAGGATACGGATGAGGAATCCGCCCGGGCGGCGGCTCTGGCTCTTCCGACCGTTCAGGCGCAAATCGAAGGAAAAACCGTCCGGAAGGTCATTGTTGTAAAGAACAAGATTATCAATGTCGTGGTTTAAGAAATTCATCGCGGGAGCGGCTTTCCTTTTCCTGGCGTCATGCGGGTTCAAACCGCTGTACGTCGGGAACGGGACGGCGAATTCCGTTTCCGGAAGTCAGCTGGTTTCGGAGCTGTCATCCATTTTCATTGACGAAATTCCAAACCGCACGGGGCAACAGCTGCGCCGGACGCTTTTGGACCGCCTGACTCCGAAAGGGGATCCCGAAAGGCCGAAATACCGTCTGTCCGTTGTGCTGTCCGAATCTTCGATTTACCAGCAGGGCATCCGGCTGGACAATCTGGCGACACGCTCGACAATGACGTATACGGCGACCTATACGCTCCGGACGTATCCCGAGGGAAAAGTGTTGCTGAACGACAAAACACTGGGCAAGGCCAGTTATAATATTCTGGAATCCCCCTATGCCACCGATGTGGCCGAAGAAAGCGCACGGGAACGCATCATGCGTATCCTGGGCGACAATATTTCCCTGCGTATCTCGGCGTTTCTGAAAAGCCATGAAGCCGGCGCAAAAAAGGGAGATTCCGGAAAATGACGAAACTGACCGCTTCCTCGTTTGCGGCTCTGGCCGAAAAGGAAGACGGCCGGTACAAAGCCGTCCTGTTTTACGGGCAGGATGAGGGACTGGTCGAGGAATGCCGCGAAAAAATGACGGCCGCCGTGGTTCCGGATGCGCGTGACCCCTTCCGGATCGTTGATCTGACGCAGGCGCAGGTCAAAGAAGATCCCGCACGTCTGTATGACGAAGCGAACGCGATTTCTCTGATGGGCGGCCGCCGGGTCATTCGTCTGCGCGGCGTTGACAACAACCTGACGCCGGTCATGAAGGAATTCCTTGAAACCTGCAAAGGCGATGCTCTTGTTGTGTTGACGGCAGGCAATCTGGCGAAAAGCGGTTCTCTGCCGTCGCTGTTTGAAAAAAGTACGGTTGCCGCCGTGCTGCCCTGCTATTCCGACGAAGGCGCGGGACTGAAGCAGTTCGTATTCCGCGCATTGGAGGACGAGGGTTTTTCGATTGACCCGGATGCTTTGGCGTTCATTGCGGACAATTTGGGCGCGGATCGGATGGTATCGCGTTCCGAACTGGCCAAGCTGGCCGCCTATATGGGGACGGAAAAGCATATTACGCTGAAGGATGCCGAAGCCTGTATCGGCGACGCTTCCGCCCTGTCTGTTGACCGAATGGTGTATGCCCTGGCCGAAGGGAATCAGCCGGAAATGAACGAAACACTTGCCCGCCTGTATGCGGAAGGGCAGGCGCCGATCGCTCTTTTAAGGGCGGCATCCATGCACTTCAGACGTCTTCACGTGACAGCGGGCAGAATGAAGGAAGGGCAGAATATGGAAACAGCGATGCGCTCGCTGTATCCTCCCGTCCATTTCAAGCGGACGGATTCCTTTAAAAAACAGCTGAAGACATGGTCGGTGCCGAAAATCACCCGCGCTCTGGCTCTGCTGATGGAAGCCGAGCGCGAATGCAAAAGGCCGGGGCGGCCGCCGGAACTGTTGTGTTCCCGTGTGTTCCTGCAGATCGCGGCTCAGGCGAAACGTCCCGGATAAAAAGGAACCCGCCATGGAAATTTCATATCGTCAGGAAGTCCTGCGAAAACTGGTTCATCTCAGCTCTTTGTGGATGACGGCGGCGATTTATTTTCTGCATCCGATTGACGCGGCGATTCTGTTCAGCGTTCTGCTGGCGGTGAATATCACGGTGGAATACGGTTTTCACAAAGGGTGGCCGGTCTGCCGGGCGATATACGGCCGCTTTTTCGGAAAGATGTTGCGCGACGGGGAGAACGCTTCGGAATTTCACCTCAGCGGCGCGCCGTATGTCCTGATGGCGGCGTTGGACGTCGTTGTAATTTTTCCGAAATTGATTGCGATGATTTCCTTAAGCGTGATGCTGATCGGCGATACGGCGGCCGCGCTGTTCGGGCGGAAGTTCGGGCGGCACAAAATCAACGGCGGCCGCAAAAGCGTTGAAGGCGCCGCGGCGTTTTTCGTCGCATCAACGGTCGTTCTTGTCTTTTTTATTGTTCTTTTTGACCTTCCTCTGCGGTTCTTCATTGCCGGAGTCGTCGGAATATTTGCGGCGATGCTGGCCGAGATTTATGAAAAACAGCTTCGGCTGGACGATAATTTCTCGATTACCCTGTGTGTCGCTCTGGCGTTGACGGCGGCTTTATGAAAAAACAATTTGCCTTAAGCTTTTTTTTGCTGGCTCTGACGCTTGTCCTTTTCAGCGCGACGGATTTCGATGTGAGTCTGCAGGATTTTTTCTTTGACCGCAAGAGCGGCCTGTGGATGATTTCCCCGGCGGATCACACGGTTCTGTCTCCCTTTTTTTACCGCGGATTTAAAGTGATCTTGGGCTGTATCGGCGGCGCGTGCGTCCTGCTGTTCCTGGCGTCTTTCCGAGCCGCATCCCTGAAGCCGCACCGGGCCGCGTTTCTGATGCTGCTGCTCAGTCTTGTTTTCGTTCCGGTCATTGTTGCCGGAGCAAAACAGGTGACGAACGAATACTGCCCGAAACAGATTGACCGGTACGGCGGATTTTTTCCTCATGTCGGCGTTTTAAAACCCTATCCGACGGATTTTGTTCAGATAAAAAAAGGGAAATGCTATCCGGCCGGGCATGCGACCGGAGGGTTTGCCCTGATGGCGCTTTATTTCTGTTTCAGTGATCCGAAAAAACGGCGCATCGGGCTGGGAATCGGTCTTATCGCTGGATGGGTGACGGGAAATTACCAGATGCTCCGCGGGGAACATTTCCTTTCCCATACGATTGTCAGCATGATCGCTTCATGGATTGTCATTCTGTCGGTTTACTGTCTTTTGAAACGTTTTTATAGTGATCCCGCCAGCCCGATGCGTGCTGATAATAACTGACCGCTTCATCGCGCAGTTCTGCCATCGGTTCTTTGGTCAAATGCCCATCTTTGTAATAAGAGACAGCCTTCACGGGTTTCAGGACGACCATGTCTTTGTCGCGCAGATATCCGATGTACTGGTAATTGCTGACGAAATAACGTGACCTGTAGGACGGATCCAGCGCGTCCTTGCCGTAAAAAACACTGTCATAGCTGAAATTCAGAAGGCCGAGCAGAGTGGGCAGGGCGTCAATCTGGCTGACGGCATAGTCGTACCGAGCCGGTTTCAGCATTTTCGGCGCATAGAAAATCAGCGGAATACGGTGCGTTTCGGGATTCAGTTCCTGTTTCCCGGCGCTTCCGGCCCCATGATCGGCGATAAAGACGAAAAGCGTGTTGTCAAACCAGGGTTTGCTCCGGGCGTTTCTAATCAGTTCGCCGACCGCGAAATCGGCGTATTTGACGGCACCGAAACGGCTGGTCTGCGACGGGATATCGATTTTGCCTTCCGGATAGCTGAAGGGGCGGTGATTCGAGGTCGTCATGATGACCTGCAGGAACGGTTTTCCCGAAGCATGGGAAGCGTCGGCCTCTTCAATGGCGCGTTCGAAAATGTCTTCGTCCGAAACGCCCCAGATGTTGGCGTGCCGGATTTTGGATTCGTCAATATTCGTCCGGTCAATTACTTGGAATCCGTTGTTTCCAAAGAAATAATTCATGTTGTCGAAATAACCGTAGCCGCCGTACAGCCATTTTGTATCGTATCCTTTTTCCTTGAACACAGTTCCGATGGAATGCAGGTTTTCATTGCCTTTGCGCCGGACGATTGACATGCCGGGAAGCGGCGGGATGGACAGGCTGATGGCTTCAAGCCCACGGACGGTCCGCGTTCCGGTCGCATAGACGCGGCTGAAAAAGACGCCTTCCTCTGACAGTCCGGACAGATTGGGCGTCAGCGAAAGTTCCGGGTGAAGCTCGTCAAAAAACTCGTATCCCATGCTTTCCATGACGACGAAAATAACGTTCATTTTCTTTTCGCCGGACGTGCGGATCTGTCGTTCGATGCTGTCGGGCCTGCCTTTAAAGGCGGCGTTCTCCTGAGCCAGATTCCGGCGGAGAAATTCGGCATTTTTTTCCGAAGTGCGCGTGAGATAAAAGTCGTTGTAATTCAGCTCGTTTTTGATGAAAGCGCTGAACAGGCTGTACAGGCCGTCCTTGGCGATTTCGTTGTTGTAACGGTTTTCCCCGGTTTCCGCCATTTTGATATCCACAGTGAAAAAGGAAACGACACACAAAAGAATCAGGCCGAAAAGAGACAGGAAACGATACCCCAGCGCCGGCGGCGTTACTTTCGGATAAAGTGTCCGGCGGAAAACATAAGCCAGAAAAACGGAAACCAGCACAATCAGGCCAAGGATGGGAACGAC
The DNA here is from genome assembly GCA_900553035.1 of uncultured Rhodospirillaceae bacterium. Taxonomy (GTDB): domain Bacteria; phylum Pseudomonadota; class Alphaproteobacteria; order CAAGCB01; family CAG-977; genus CAG-977. The sequence continues at coordinate 70,036 of USCC01000002.1, forward strand.
CGGGTAGGACTGGAAGATATTCCCGATGACTTCTTTTGTGTAAATCAGGTAATCAATGGCGATAAAGTTGAATGTTGAAGCGAATTCTTCCCAGAAAATGGCCTCGGAGACTTCCTCAAAAATATTGACGATCAGGAACAGGGTGAAGACAAGGAAGGTGAAAATCCTGTCAAAATGGCTGTAAACCTTGTTTTTCGGCAGGGCCACAAGGTAAATCATAAGTGGGATCGCCAGATAAAGGAAAGAAACCGTCGTCTGAAGCAGCGCAATGCCGGTCATACGAGTGATGGCCAGAAACGACCAGTCAAGATTGGCGCGTTCCACGAAACACAGGACGCAGGTTTCAACAAATTCGATCGCAAGCGTGGCGATATAAAAAGGCAGCAAACGCCGGATAAAGTACATCATTGAGATAACCCGTTTCCGAAAAAAGAAGATGCTTTTTTTATATGTGAAAAGCTGAGGAAAACAACCTTTTTTTCAAGGAAACGATATATCTTTCTTGTCTATATTTTTTCGGATTTTCTTCTGAACAGGGCCGTTTTCGTGACCATATTGATAAAACGGTCAATTTTTTCGGGCTGAAGCTCGACACCGATGGCTGTTTGTGTGAATTGAAAAATCTTTTCATTCAGAGGTTGTGGATTTTTCGGCTTTCGGCCGACGGCCTTTAAAAGGGATTCCTGAATAATTTTCGTGTTCCATACAGATTTTCCCGCTGTAACCATCCCGGAAAACGTAACGCCGATAAAGGGACCGCACGCCGCTGTCAGCAGAGCCGTACCCGCCAGTCGCACAGCCAGATGGCCGGCAAAACGAATGTAGGGGCGCGACGCATAGAGCCCTTTTTTCCGGGCGGTTTCTTTCGGCGGCTGAATGCCTTTTTCCATAAATTCCGCGACTCTGGTCATGCGCCGTTTATTTTCGCGCCGCCGCCGTACCGCTTCTTCATGAGCGCGCCGCGCTTTGTCGGCCTGGCTGTAAAGGGTGGTGCCGATCGGGCCTGCAAGGACAAAGGCCGCGCCCATGCCCGACAGGTTGAAAACGGTTTTATTCCGGTGGATGAACACTTTTGTGCGACGGAGGCATTCAGCGATTTTCCCGGGCTTTCCGGCAAATGATTTTAAAAATTTTTCAGCCGCGGATTTCCCGGACGCATATGAACCGTCATGGATACGAAACTCCTTCGCCCGTATCATGAATTTTTCCAGAGGCTGAAACTTTTCAACATCACGTACACAGGCTTTATACACTGCGGCATCATACGGCGCCGAAGGCTCGGAAAGGCCGAAATTCAGTGCGGCCGTCCGGACTTTGCTCAGGTCTGTGCCGTGTCCTTTCAGTTCAACTTCTCTGAAACCGCGATCGGCTGCCGCATGGGCAAGCATTTCAAGGTGTTCGGGGGTGATTCCGCCTTCCAGGACACACGATTCTCCCGAAACGGTCATGCGGGCGTCCGGCCGTTTGAAAAGGACTTCGATCTGATGATCATCCCGCAGGCGGACAGATGAAAACGCACGACGTTCCTCTTCGGACCACTGCCGGTGAAAGTCTGTCAGCAGAGCCGCTCTGTCCGAAACAGCGGCTCCGCCGGACGGCGCCATATTCAGGATTTCAAACCGTCCTATTTCCGCCTCCTGTCTATCTGTTCTTTTTCAAAGCCGTTTTCCGTGCAAAAAGAAGAGAGGGAAAATCGGATTTTTCCGGAGTCTTGTTTTTCTTTTTTTCCGACCTGAAAACATTTTTAATCCGCCGGGCTGTTTTCTGACGGAATTCGCGCATCTTGTCCACTCCGGTCCAGCGTGTCGGGCCGATACTGACCCCGGGAATACATCCGGGATCGGAAACCTGCAGCCCCAGAATGGCCGCCGAAGTGAAAATCGCCGATTTAACCAGCGTATCCGCCAGTTTTTTTCGGATTTCGATGGGTGATTTAAGAGTCTTTTTCATCTGTCCGGTTTTCAGGAAATGGAGACCGTCCTGAAGCAGGTGCGCATTCCATAACGCTTTCCCAACCACGATGGAACCGATGAAAGCCGCACCCGACCAGGGACCGTACTGGGCCGCCAGAAGCGCGGTTCCTCCCAGACGCACGGCCAGATGGTTGCCGAGTCGTTCGGTCTTGATGCGTTCAAGCTGTTCAAGACAAAGCGCATGGC
>USCC01000003.1 GCA_900553035.1 uncultured Rhodospirillaceae bacterium
GGCATCCCGGGCGAAACTGTCGGCTCGGCGAGCCGATCTGAAACCCGACGAAGCGCTGGTCTATGTGGCCGAGAACGGACAAGCGGTCGCGCGCAAAGTGAAAAAAGGCCTGTCCAATGAAATGTACACCGAAATCCTGGACGGCCTTTCGGAAGGCGATGAAATCATCCTGGAAGACCTGACGCCGAATCCGCAGGGATCAAAACGTCGGGGGCCGCCATGAGCGTCATAACCGTTAAAAACGTCGGCAAGACCTATTATATGGACGGCGGGATGAAGCAGAACGTCCTTAAAGGCGTCAATCTGACCGTCGAAAAGGGGGAGTTCGTTGCCATCATGGGGCCGTCGGGATCAGGGAAATCGACCTTCATGAACCTTCTGGGGTGTCTGGATCGGCCGACATCGGGCAAGTATATCCTGGGCGGCAAGGAGGTGTCGGGACTGAACGACGACGAACTGGCTCATATCCGCAACCGGATGATCGGTTTCGTTTTTCAGGGGTTCAATCTGCTGATGCGTCGTGACCTGACCGACAACGTGGCATTGCCGCTGATTTACGCAAACGATATGACCAAGGAGCAACAGCGCGAACGGGCGCGTGAAGTGCTGACCCTTGTCGGTCTGAAACGTTTTGCCGAACGCTACCCGAATCAGATTTCCGGCGGTATGCAACAGCGCGTCGCCATTGCCCGTGCTCTGGTCAATAATCCGGAAATGGTGCTGGCGGACGAACCGACCGGAAACCTGGACAGCAAAACAAGCGATGAAATCATGCTTTTCTTTCAAAAGCTTAACCGTGAACACGGAATCACCATTGTGCTGGTGACGCATGAACCCGATGTGGCGCAGTATGCCAAACGTCTGGTACGTATTGTGGACGGGACGATTGAATACGACGGCGACGTGCAGACGTATATGGAACAGCAGAAATGATCAAATCGATTTTACATGAAGCGTGCCTGTCAATGACGGGAAACAAACTGAGATCGTTTCTGACGACGCTGGGCATTATCATTGGCGTGTGCGCCGTCGTGATGATGGTGGCGGCGGGTCAGACAGTGCAGAACATCATTCAGGAACGCTTTGTTGCCATGGGCAGCAACCTGCTGATCATCCGTTCCCAACGTCCGCGCGCCACGGTAAAGACGTCGGGGCCGACCACTTCCATCACGCTGGACGACGCCCTCGCGCTCAGAAAAGTCCGCGGCATTGACGTCGTCGCACCCGTTTTAAGTACAAGCGCACAGGCGATCAACGGCTCAAACAACTGGAGCGTTTCCATTCTGGGGACGACGCCCGATTATATGAAAACGGCGAACTGGGAATTGGCTCGCGGACGGATGCTTGACGAACAGGATATCCGTAAGGGAACCAGCAACGTCGTCATCGGCCATGAGGTGATGACCGAATTGTTTCCCTATGACGATGCCCTGGGAAAGACGATCCGGATCGGCAATCAGCCTTTTCGTGTTGTCGGCATTCTGAAGGAAAAAGGCTCAAGCACGGGCGGAGCAAATCAGGACGCATCAGTTATGATGCCTTTACGGACGGTGCAGCAGCGTTTCAACCGGTACGCCAAGCTGAACGCCGTCAACCATATCGCCGTCAAGTTTCAGGAAAACCAGGATTTGAATGTGGTCGAGGAACGCATCCGCCGCTTTCTGCGTGCGCGTCATAAAATCAAGGACGGCGACGATGATGATTTCCGTATCCACAATATTGCGGAATTTGTTGAAAACATCCGCCTGATCGGGACGGTGCTGGCGATTCTTCTGGCGGCGATCGCTTCGATTTCCCTGGTCGTGGGCAGTATCGGAATCGTGAATATGATGCTGGTTTCCGTGACGGAACGAACGCGGGAAATCGGCATCCGGAAAGCGCTGGGCGCTCCGAATACGTGGATTATGCTTCAGTTTCTGTTTGAAGCCATCCTGATTTCCATGGCGGGAAGCGTGATTGGCCTGATTCTGGGCGTGGGTCTGTCACAGCTTGGGGGCTATATTTTTGAAACGAATGTGCCGTTCAGCCTGTGGCCTGTCCTGCTGTCCTTTACCGTTGCCATTGTGGTCGGCGTGGTGTCCGGCGTGTTCCCCGCGTACAAGGCAATGAAGCTTGACCCGATTGAAGCGCTTCGCTACCAGTAAGGATTAACGGACTTCGGGAAGGCCGGGAAACGCGGAGTGCTCCGCTTCTGTCCGGGCTTCGGGGGTTCGTGCGCCGAAAAAAAGTGTCCCGGCTCCCATTTTTTCATTCAAAGCGTCAAAGGCCTGCATCAGCTTCCGGCTTTTGAGGTTTTCATCCGGCGGGATGAAAAGGTTCCCCTGCAGGCGCCCGACATTTTCAACATCGGACAGCATCACGCCCGCACGCTTGCACCTGAAACCGGGGCGCCAGACTTTTTCAAGCCCCGCGGCCAGAGCCGTCATGAAACACGCCGTGTTGTCGGTCATTTCGGACAGGGTTTGCGTATGAACGTTCTGGCAGTAAGGATAGCGCGGGTCAAAACGGCTGTTTTCAATAAAGACGGTCAGGGCGGCGGCCGCCGATTCATGTCGGCGCAGGCGGCGGCAGACGGCCTCGGTAAATTCGGCCATAACGGATTTCAGCCTGTCAAAACCGGAGATTTCCCGCTCAAATGTCCGCGAACACACGAACGACTGCTGTCCTTCCTCGATATGTTCCCGGCAGGGGATGCCGTTCAGTTCGGTGACAATCCGATCCGTGTTGATGCCCAGATTTTTCCGGATCAGCGAATGGGGCGCTTTTTTCAGATCCAGTGCCGTGATAAATCCCAGGAAATTAAGCCGCAGTGCCGTCCGGCGTCCGACGCCCCACAGATCCGCGACATTCCGTACGGCCAAAGCCGCGTCAATCCGTGCTTCGTCCGAAAGGATTTCGATTTTATTCCCTTCTTTTTTCTTGGCGATATCGGCGGCGGCTTTGCAAAGCGTTTTTGTCGGAGCCGCACCGACGGAAACGGGAAGGCCGGTTCGTGTTCCGAGCAGTTCCCGGATGAAGGGGGCTTCCCTTTCCGGCCGCGCGCCCTCCGGAAGGCGGACAAAAGCTTCATCAATGGAATAAACCTCTGTGTGGTCATAGAACATTTTCAAAAGCCCCATGATGCGCCGCGACATATCGCCGTACAGACCGTGGCGGCTCGAAAGGGCGACGCCGCCGCGAGCCGTAAAGGTATCTCTGACCTTGAAGTACGGGCATCCCATCGGTATCCCGAGCGCTTTGGCTTCGTTTGACCGGGAAATGACGCATCCGTCATTGTTCGACAGGACGACAACAGGCCGCCGCTTCAGTTCCGGTCGGAAAACTCTTTCGCAGGAAACAAAAAAATTATCACAGTCGAGCAGCATGAACATGTCAGTACTTTCGGACAACGGCCGAGACAACACCCCACAGGAGGGTTTCCCCGTCCACGGGAACGGTTTCGGAACGCCCGGGACGGCAGGTTTTCAGGACGGCTTTTTCTGCGGTGCGCCGGAAGAGGCGCACAAGCAGGCCGCCGTCCCGTTCGGCAACGACGATCTGGCCGTCCGCGGGCGGACGGGAACGATCAACCGCCAGAATATCGCCCGGCCGGATACCGGCGTCAATCATCGCGTCGCCGGCCATTTTCAAGAAATAAGTCGACAGAGGATGCGGGTTTAAAAATGAATTCAGGTCCATACCCTGTGTTGTCCGATTTTCATACTGTCCTGAAAACGGCATATTGAGCCTCCGATATGTTCTTATTTTGTTCTAGCATTTCCGGCGCCTTTTTGCAACGGAAAACATGCGGTTCCGTCCGGCTTGACGGACGGGGCGGATTCCGCTTATCCTTCACAGGTTATCTTTTTCAGGACAGGTGACTGTCCGGAGCTTGTTACGCAGGCCGGCGGATGGTTCGCCGGCTTTTCTTTTTTCGGCGGTGCGAATCCAAAAACAGAAAATAAGGAAGAAGGCATTGACTGAAAAAATGAGCGCGGATTTTATCAAAGCCAACATGATGGGGCCGAACGCCGTAAAACTGCTGGAAGAAGCAGCGGCCTCCCTGCCGTTCAAGCCGGGTTCCCGCGTGCTGGATCTGGGATGCGGAAAGGGGCTGACTTCGATTTACCTGGCATCAACTTTCAGCGTTCGGGTGTTTGCGATGGATCTGTGGATTCCCGCGGCGGAGAACTTCCGGCGTTTCCGGGATTTCGGTCTGGATGACGCGATTGTTCCCATTCATGCCGACATTGCGCAGCCGCCCTTTGCCGAGGGTTATTTCGATACGGTCGTCAGTGTGGATGCCTATCACTATTTCGGGCGTGATCCGGCTTTTATGGATGCACGTCTGGCGCCTCTGGTAAAACAGGACGGTATGATGCTTCTGGTGTTTCCGGGACTGAAAAGGGAGGTCGGGCGTGACATTCCGCCGGAAATGCTTCTGTCGTGGCGTCCGGAAGACATTGATACGATGCACAGTCCGTCATGGTGGAGCGCTCTTCTGGCACAGGCCGTGTCTATTGATGTCGTGTCGATTAAGGAAGCCGCTTGTTCCGAAGAGGCCTGGGAAGACTGGCTGGCGTGTGATAATCCGTATGCCGTGGGCGATCGGCGGGCGATGTGCGCCGGAGCCGGGAAGCATATGAACTTCATTTCGGTTCTGTGCCGGAAGAGGTAAGCCTGCGGAAAACACCGAGCCGGAAACAGGCCGGCGTTTTTCCGTTCCCGCGCCGATACAGCCTTTCCTTTTTCTTTGAAAGAAAAAGAGGTAGAATAATCTGAATAAGGAAGGAGAACGGCATGCCGGAACGGAAAGGGAAAACATCGGAGTTTACGGCGGAAACGTATGCCCGCGCCGTTGTTTCCGAAGCCGGAAACTGGGAAAAGAAATGCCGGGAAATCGCCGGACGTGTTTCCGGGAACGAACAGGCGTCGGGTATGCTCTGCACAGCGCTTGACCCGGTATACAAGGCATACTGCGCCATCCTGAAAAGCGGCCGGAAAACAGATATGAAAAAGGTGCGCGCCCAGATTTCCGCCGTTCTTAAAAAAGACGAAAAGTTGCGTACAAACCCCCTTATCGCAGGGGTTCGGCGGCGGATGCGCCGTTCCGGGAAAAGCCTTTCGGGGGCGTTGGCAAGGATGATGGAACGGTATGCGGGCAAAACCATCCATAACGGCTTTATCCATGCCCGCAACCGATCCGGCCGTCCGGTCGTCCGAAGGGCTCTTCCGCATGAAGAGGACTGGAATTCCTATCTGAAACACGGCTTGACCGGCCTTGCGCGGCGTGAGGCCTTTTCCGAAAGGGCGTGGGAGGATTTTGTTCTTCCTTTTGATCCCGAAGCTGATAAAGCCGGAACCGTCGGTTACGGAGCGTATGCCCTGATGGCGGTTTTGCAGCGGGAAACAAAGGGAATGCGGCCGTTCGACAGGCTGTTTGAGGAAAAACACCGGCGCACCCTTGGGAATCCGGATCTGCTGTTTGCGACGATTGAAAATATCGATTCCCGATACGCTGAACGAATTGACAAGGCCGCCCGCTATGTTCCCGAAAAGGGCGATCTGATCATCGTCCAGCATAAAAGGAACCGGTTTCACGCGTTCATGTATGTCGAAACAAAAAACGGCGTTGACCTTTATGCCGGTTTCGAGCCGGAAATGGCCGGCCGGCCTCTGCCCGTGCCTCTGAAAAACCGCCGTGGGTTCCGCGTCGTACGGACGGCTCGTTTCCTGCGCGACCTGCAGAACGGAAAAATCAGGGAAATACGCGCGCTGGAAGAAAGCGAGCGTCGGAGGCGGCAGGAAAAACAGGCGCAGGGAAATGTCGAGGAGTTGATTCGTAAGGAGCAGACCCGGAAGGATCTGAACGAACGCCGCATCCGCCAGAATTTTTCCAACCGCAAAAACCGGCGCGCCGTGGCGAAAGCTGCGGAAAAGTCAAAGAAAACGCTGACCGAAAAGGACATTCGGCGCATGAAAATCAAGATTGCCGCAAAAAGCCGCTAGGGATGTGCCGCTACGTCGGGCGCCGGCCTCTGTATGAGGACGCGCGGAAATTCATTCAACCCGGATGCCCATAAGCCGCACCAGATCGGCGGCCTGGAACATATTCAGCGTCGCGCCTCTTAATTCCTGAAAGTCTTTTGAAAGCGTGATCTGTTCTATGTCGGAATTCCGGAAATCAATGCCGCCGAGCGGTGTTTTGAAAAAATTGCTTTCATTGAAAACAGCCCGGTTCAAAGACAGCCTTCTGATTCGGCATTCGCCCAGTTCCGACGAAACAATGCGCGAGGATTCCAGTGAAACGTTTTCAAAACGGCTTTCATTGAAATTCGCGTACTGAAAGGATGTTTCCCGCAAAGCGCTTTCCCGGATGAAGCTTCCGACAAAACCGCATCCCGTGAATTTGCATTCCTCCATGAGGCAGTTCCTGAAAAAGGCGCTTTCAAAAATGCAGTTGATAAAGCGGCAGTTCTGAAAAGCGGTATCAATGAAAGAGGCTTTTGAAAAACGGCATTCCCTGAATCGGCACCGCGTGAAGGAGGTATGGATGAAATCAATACGGGAGGCGTCTTCGTCTTCGGCATCAATGCAGAGAAAGCTTTTAGCGCGTATTTCGTCTGTTTTGCCGCGGACTTCATGCAGGAGAGAGCCGAATCCTTCGCGGATTTCCTCTCTTTGCGGCGGAAAGATGATTGTTTTGAATTCGGCCATTTTCTTCTCCTTTTTCCTAAGGATACGGCAAACGGGCAGGACCTCAAAACATGAAAACGCATGAAAGGAAAAAAAGACTTGATTTAGAGTTAACTTTATGGCGTAGGGTTTAACCGTCCGTCTGATTCAAAAGGAAAGCCATGACGAAAATGATTTTATATCCGGCCGTTGTTTTGCTGCTTCTGCTTGCCGTGCTGACTCTGTACGCGCTCAGGGAAATGGGAGCGTCTCCTTCCGCAGAAGAATCGGCGGCGTTTGAAAAGTTGCCGTATTTCAGAAACGGTCAGTTCCGGAATCCCGAACCGCTTCCCGCGCCGATGAGCGGCGAATATGAAGACCGGGTAAATCTGGCAAGACTTCTTCTGGCCTCTCCTCATGGCCCCCAAAAGCCGCTGCCGCAGGTCAGGCTTGACCGTTCGTCGTTTCCGGAGGTTCCCGAAGACGGCGCCGTTTACTGGCTGGGGCACGCTTCCGCGATTCTGGAGCTGAACGGCCGGCGTATTGCCGTTGATCCGGTGTTCGGCAATGCTTCCCCGATTCCCTTTACGGTCAGAAGGTATCAGGCGCCTCCTCTGGATCAAAAGGAAATGCCGGAGCCGGATTACGTTCTTCTGACGCATAATCATTACGACCATCTGGAACGCCGGACGGTGCGCGCCTTTAAAAAAGCGCATTTCATTGTGCCGTACGGCCTGAAATCGGCTTTGCGAGGCTGGGGAATTGAAGAGGCGCGCATCACGGAAATCGGATGGAACGAAAGTTTCGAGCAGGACGGAATCCGGTTTACGGCCGTTGAGGGGATTCATTTTTCCGGACGAAGCCTGAGCGACGGCAACAGGACGCTGTGGAATTCGTATGTTATCCGGACGCCGCGGCATAATATTTTCTGGGGCGGTGACAGCGGTTACGGAAAGCATTATGCCGAAATCGGCCGGACGCTGGGGCCTTTTGACTGGGCGGCTCTGGAAACGGACGCATGGAACGGCGGCTGGCCCGGTATCCATATGTTTCCCGGCCAGACCGTGCAGGCCGCCCTTGATTTGCGGGCAAAGCGCGTCCTGCCGATTCACTGGGGTGTTTATGACCTGGGGGGACATCCGTGGCAGAAATCCATCAACCGGATTGTGGAAAACGCCGAAGGAAAGCCTTTTGAACTGATGACGCCGATGATGGGAGAAAAGCTGATTCCCGGTGAAACCGAAACAACCTTCTGGTGGCGCTGAAAAAAATGTATTGACTTAGAGTTAACTCTAAATATTAAGCTTGTATCATCATTTCGTTTCAGGAGGAAAAATGAACAGGCGTCATTTTATCAAGGCGGTTTTAACGGTAGCGGCTGTCGCCGCTTTTCCGAAAGGGGTTTTGCCGGATGTGCCGCCGGGATCCGGGAGAAAAAAAATGAAAATTACGGTTTTAACCGGAAGCCCCCATGAAAAGGGGACTTCCGCACTTCTTGCCGACGAGTTCATACGGGGAGCGACGGAAGCCGGGCATGAGGTCTTTCGCTTCAACGCGGCTTTTGAAGACGTCCATCCCTGTATCGGGTGCGACCGCTGTGGGCTTGGGGCGCGCAAATGCGTTTTTAACGACGCAATGGACAGGCTGAATCCTCATCTGCTGGAGGCCGATGTCCTGGTTTTTGTCACGCCTTTGTATTATTTCGGCATGTCGGCTCAGCTGAAGACCGTCATTGACCGGTTTTATGCGAATAACTACAGGATCATGGAAGGCGGCCGGAAATCCATCCTTATGGCAACAGCCTGGAACAATGACGACTGGACCATGACCGACCTGACACATCATTACCGGACTCTGGTTCGGTACCTGAAAATGCAGGATGTCGGCATGGTTCTGGCCAAAGGGTGCGGCCGCCGCAGCGATATTGAAAATTCAGATTATCCCCAACAGGCTTACAGGCTCGGGAAATCTCTTTAAAAATCGGCAGAGGAGGAGGACAGGATGAAGATCACAGTCATTACCGGCAGCCCGCACAGAAACGGGACTTCCGCACTTCTTGCCGATGAGTTCATACGGGGCGCGTCCGAAGGCGGCCATGATATTTTCAGATTTGACGCCGCCTTTTCAAACGTTCATCCCTGTAGAGCATGTGAAGCCTGCGCCATGGGGCGGCAGAAATGCGTTTTCAGGGATGATATGGATGTTTTGGAGCCGCATCTGCGGGCGGATGATGTCATCGCGTTTGTCACGCCGTTATATTATTACGGCATGTCGGCTCAGATCAAAACAGTCATTGATCGTTTCCATGGCAGTGGGATGAATCTTGAAAAGCGTCCTAAAAAGGCGGTTTTTATGGCAACGGCCTATAATCCCGCGTCTTGGGCGATGGATGATATCGTCGGACATTACCGGACGATCATCCGGTATCTGGGATGGGAGGATGCCGGAACGGTTCTGGCTGTCGGATGCGGCGTTCGAGCCGATATTGAACGGACGGATTTTCCCAAGAAGGCCTATGTTTTGGGAAAGTCGTTTTCCTGATTTTCGGAGGGCATGAACATGAAGAACGAAAAAATCTTTTATTACAAATTTGAACCGATCAACGCATGGTTTGTTTTCAACACTGCTCTGCTGATCGTCCTGCTTTACGGAAGCTTCCGATGTCCGTTTCTGCTCTCTTGGTGGCAGACACAAGTGTTATGGGACGGGGCGGTGTTTTCCGTGCTGGCGTGGGGGTACAAATACCTGCTGAAACACCGGGCGGCTGTGATTGATGACGAGGCCGTCACCATTGACCATTGCCGTCCGCTTCCGTGGGCGGACATCCGAGCCGCCGAAGAGAAAACCGTGAAATGCGGACTGCGTAAATACAGGGTGATTGTCCTGGAGCCGAAAGAGGGGATTGATTACAGGTACAATTTCCTGCAAAAGCACAATTGCCGGTTTTCCCCTTTTTCAATTCCGCTTTACGGGATTCTCTCGGATGAGGATATCGCGGAAATAAAAAGGCTTATTTCCGAAAAAGTCGGTCCTGTCCGGACGGCGGAAGAATAAAAAAACGATCCCGGAAAGCCCCGCGGAAGCGGGGCTTTTTCATGAACGGATGTTTCTCCTTCAACGCAGGGGGCCGTTCTGCTCTGTCCAACGAGGGGCGCCAGAAACGGAGGCCGTATTTTTGAGCGGCCCGCTTTGCCGGAGGAATACAAAGAATGCTCCGAATATCAGGAAAAGAACGGCTCCAAAAACAACAGGGCTTAATCCGATCCCCGAAATGATTCCGCCGCAGACGAACGTACCGGCGGCAGTACCCAGATTCGCCGAGGTCAGGAATAATCCATTGGCAAAATCCGAAGCCTCCGGCGCGGCCGAAGAAATCATATACTGCCCGCTGTTGCCGGCGATACCGCCCAGGATCCCCAGAATAAAAACAAGGGCTGCCGCCGGGACAATGAAGCGGCCGGCAAAAAACAGGGCGGTGTAAACGGCGATCAGAGCAAAGGGAATGCTCTTAATCGTTTTCCCGGGATTCAGAGCCAGCATTTTTCCGGCAAACATATTGCCGATGATGTTGGATACTCCGTATATGAACAGGAGCAGGCTGATGATTTTGAACGAAACGCCGGTGATGTTTTTAAGGTAGTCGGACAGGTAGCTGAAAAAACCGAACAGAGCGCCGTTGATGAAAATAACGGCCAGAACGGAATACCATACGACAGGTTTTTTCAGGACACTCAGCTGCTGGCCGTACGAGATTCTTTCCCTGACCGGCAGAGACGGAACGAAAATAAGCGTCGCCACGAAAACCACGACATTGATGGCGGCAAAAAACAGCATGGCCGCAGCGAAGGAAGTTTCTCCGGCGATGAAGCTTGTTGCCGGGACGCCCAACACCATGCCCGCCGAAACGCCGATGAATACTTTGGCAACGGCTTTGGGCACATCCTTTTTATCCGCAGAGCCGGCCGCGACCGTAAAGGCCATGGAAACATAAACCGGATGGAAAAAAGCCGGAATGACCCGGGCGGCTAGGATGACCGTAAAATCCTGCGTCAGCATGGAAACGATATTGCCGGCAATGAAAATCCCCAGCGAAAGCAGCATGGCGGATTTACGGTTCATCCCGGACAGCAGCAGAGGCATCACCGGCCCCGAAACAGCCACGACCAGGGCAAAAAGGCTGACCGTTTTCCCGGCTTCCGGAACGCTGACGTGAAACGTTTCCGCGATCAGAGGGATAATCCCGACGACGCCCATCTCGGTATTGATGATGCCGAAGACGCCAAGGGTTAAAATGAAGACCAGAAGGCTGTTTGAGCTGTTTTTCATATCCGTTTCCGATTTTTTTTTGATCAATGCTGTGAAGGCGGAAAGATCGTTCAAAACCACCGTTATCCCGATATTCTTCACGGTGATATCCCTCTTCCTTTCCCTCCTTTTGAAGCGGCTGCCCCCGTGAAAAGAGGGGCAGCGCTTCGGTTTCGCAGGACGGCGATCAGCAGAATTTTCATGCCGTCCTTTTCATTTCAGATTTTTTTTGAAAAACGCTTCCAGCTTTCCAAACGGAATGAGGTCAACGCGGTCATACAGATCGACATGGCCTGCTTCGGGAACGATCACCAGTTCTTTTGGTTCGATAGCACGCCGGTAGGCCTCCTGACTGAACTCAATCGAATGAGCCTTTTCCCCGGTGATGAACAGAAGCGGCCGCGGCGAGATCGTTTCAATGTCATTGAACGGATAGAAGTTCATGAATTTGGTGTTGCTGCTCAGCGTCGGATGGGTCGTCTGTTCGGAAGACGCGCCTGCCGGTGTGAACTCACCTCTGGGCGTGCGGTAGAACTCAAAGAATTCCCGTTCGATCGGCGTCGTGTTTTCATTGATTTCATGGACGGTTCCGCTGGTATATTTTCTTTTGCCGCCCGTAAATTCGGCGTACCGCTGTTCGGCGGCTTCGGCGATAATCTTTTTTCTCTGTTCCAGAGAGAGAGACTTGTTCAGTCCGTGACGGCTGGCCGATCCCATATCGTACATGCTGACGGTCGCAACGGCTTTGAGGCGGGGATCTATTTTGGCCGCGCTGATGGCAAAGCTTCCACTGCCGCAGATTCCGATCACTCCGATTCCGTCCGGATCAACGAACGGCCTTGTCCCCAGATAATCTGCCGCCGCGCTGAAGGCTTCCGCGTACATGTCGGGAGAAACGCTGTTGCGGGGCGTGCCGCCGCTTTCTCCCCAGAAGGGGAGGTCTATGGCCAGGGTGACAAAGCCTTTTTCCGCCATTTTCGTCGCGTAAAGATTCGCGCTCTGCTCCTTGACGGCTCCCATGGGGTGCCCGACAACGATTGCCGGAAGCTTTTTCTTTCCGTCAAAGTCCTTCGGCATGAAAAGATTTCCCGCAATATTCATGTCGTACTGGTTTTTGAAGGTCACTTTCTGCAGGGTGACTTTGTCGCTTGTGTAAAAGTTATCTGCATCTTTCGGCATGTCTGCTCCTGAGGCGGCGGATGTTGATAAAAGAACTCCAAACAGGGCCGTCAGAACAGGTCTGGCGGCAGAATGCGGTTTGTTTGTCGGCATGTTTTTCTCCTTTGAGTGCGGTTAAAATGAATCACGGTGTTTTGCTTTTGAGGCTGAACATCAGAAAATCGAGGCAATCGATTTTTTTCTGGTCTTCATGCAGGGTTCGCACCAAAAGCTTTCTGTGGCCGGACAGCAGGCGGAGCTGCCGAATCGTTCCTCCTTCTTTTTCCAGCTGAAAAAACGTCCGGATCATGCGGGTATCGCAGCCGGCGTCTTTGAGGGTACGGAGAAGATCGGTTTCTTTTTTTGATGCGTCAGTCATTCGGCTGTCCTTTCATGTTTTTATTATGGGAGGCCGGGCGGATGATAGCAAATACTTATATCTTATGAAGAGATATGCTTTACAGGCATTTCATGAAACGCTAATATTGAAAAAACACACAAAGGAAACCCTCATGGAACTCAGAGTCTTACGCTATTTTCTGGCCGTCGCACGCGAAGGCAGCGTCACCGGCGCCGCCCGTTTTCTGAACGTCACACAACCCACCCTTTCCCGGCAGATCAGGGAGCTGGAGGAAGAATTGGGGCAACAGTTGTTCGTCCGCGGCAGTCACAGCGTTTCCCTGACGGCGGAAGGAATGATTTTAAGGAAGCGAGCCGAAGAGATTGTCGATATGGTCGGCAAGACCAAAGCCGAATTCAGCGCGATGCAGGAAACGGTCGGCGGCGACATTCATATCGGCGGCGGCGAAACCGAAGGCATGAAACTGATCGCCGATGTCATCAACGGCCTGCGCCGGGATTATCCTGACATTCATTACCATCTGTACAGCGGCAATGCCGAGGACTTAAGCGAACGCCTGGATAAGGGACTGCTTGATTTCTGTGTGCTTATTCAGCCGATTGATCTGTCAAAATATGACTACATCGATATGCCTGTCAAAGACGTATGGGGCGTCATCATGCACAAAGACAGCCCTCTGGCTCGGAAGGAAGCCGTGGAGCGCGCGGATCTGCTGAAACTGCCGCTTGTGTGTTCCCGGCAGGCGATTCGTCCGGCCGCGCCGCATAACGAATTTCTGGACTGGTTCGGGGACGATTTTCAAAAGCTTGATATCATTGCGACATATAATCTGCTTTTCAACGCCGCGCTTCTGGCAGAACAGGGGGTCGGCTATGTGATTACGCTGGATAAGCTTGTCAATCCGATGAATACCGGCGTGTGCTTCCGGCCCTTTGAACCGAAGCTGGAAGCCGGGCTGAGCGTCGTCTGGAAAAGGTATCAGGTGTTTTCGCCGGCCGCCCGGATTTTTCTGGACGCGTTGCGAAGGAAACTTGCCGCATGAAATATTCGGTGCGGCCGGAACCGGATCGGGGCGCCCTTTTCCGGAAAGCTAATACAGGATGATTCCCGCACCCGCGCTGAGGAACATGATCCAGACCGGATTTGTTTTGAACCGGCGCAGAAGCAGCATTGATACCGCCGCAACAGCCATGGCATAAAAATCAAAATCGTTGATTTCCGGCGTGATGTAATTATGCCCGGTGAGCGCCAGCAGCAGAATTCCGGCACCGGCCGCACCGATTAAGCCGGTCGCCACGGCTTTCAATCCCCGCAGAACCGCCATAATCACATCAGAACTCCGATAACGACAGAAAAAGCGGTATCCGGCCAAAGAAATGACCACACCGGAAAAAATACAGCTGAATGTTGCCACAACAGCGCCGGCGATCCCCGCGATTTTCAATCCGACAAAGCTGGAAGCATTAATGGCCAGAGGCCCGGGCGTCATCTGTGAAATGGTGATGATGTCGGTATATTCTTTCATCGTCAGCCAATGATACTGATTGACCAGCAGGTCTTCAATCAGGGCGATGATGGCATATCCGCCGCCGATGCTGAAGCTGCCGATTTGCCAGAAGTTAAGAGCCAGTTCCGGAAGTTTTTCAAACATGTTACTTTGTCCGCCGGGCTTTTATGCTGAAGAGGAGGGCGTAGGCGGCCAGTGAAAGAATAATCAGCAAAATGGCGTTGACGTTGAAAACAAAAGCCGCCGCAAAGACGGCCGCCGCCGTGAAGAGGCCGAGCCTCTCTCGAGCCTGGGCCACATTTTTCGCCATGTCAAGGACAACGTCTATGATAATGGCGGCGATGGCGGCAATCATCCCTTTAAGCGCGGCGTTGATCATCTCATTGTGGATAAACTGCTGATAGCATGCCGCCACAATCGAAATGATGATCAGCGGCGGAAGGACCGCCGCGATACAGCTGACAACGGCTCCGGTGATGCCGGCGATTCTGTATCCCGTGACGGCGGAAAGGTTGACGGCAATTGCGCCGGGCGCCGACTGGGCAATGGCGTACATTTCAATCAGCTCGTCAAAATCAAAGGCCCGGGCTTTATCAATAAACTGCTTTTTCATCAGGGGAATAATCATATATCCGCCCCCGACGGCCAGACAGCTGATGATGATGTTGGCTTTGAAAAGCCATAATAGACGACGGATGAGGCTTTGATCGTGCATCATGAAACTCCGTTGGTTTTCGCGGGGAATTCTGCCCTGACAAAGAAAAAGCGCCGCAAGACTGTCCTGCTTCCTCTTATTCCTCAAGCCGGACACATAAAAAATCTCCGCCATTTTACGGAATTTTTCCCGATTGGCAATGCCTGAGTCACAGTTCACGAACGACGGTTTGTTACCAATTGTTAAAATGTATCCTGTCCTCAACATTGATACACTTTTGCACAGGCAATTTGGCGTCTTTGCTCGGATAACCTAAAGCGATATAACAAGGCATTGCGTAATCATCCGGATGGTTAATTGTTTTCTTGATATGCTCCAATTCCCCGGTCATCGGAATACGGGTAACTCCAAAAATTTCCTCGGCGGCGGCGGCTAAAAGGATATTTTCAATACAAAGCCAAATAGAGGCAAACTCATTCAATGAACTTAAACAAGTCGGCTGCATTAAAGGTTCTCTTATTTTGAAAAATGGCAAAATAAGACAGCCTGAATTATAAAGCATGGAAAATTGCTTAGGCATTGCAATATGATACATTCCTCTTTGGTCTGTATCTGTCATTCCAAATCCGTCCATCATCTTTTCACATTCGTCATAGCTTGTCATATCTTTCAAATCAAGCACTCTCGAACGTTCTTTTTTATCATTGACGATCACAAACTCCCATTGCCGCAAATGGTTATTTGTCGGCGCTTTTAAACCTGCGGAAAGAATTTTTTTAATAACTTCCATATCAATCGGTTTATCTTCAAAATCACGGATTGTTCTGCGTTTTTCGATTGCTTCATAAAGTTCCATTTTCGCCTCTCCTTTTAACGGACATGATAAGTTTGTGATTCTTTTTTTCCAATCTCATCAAATTTCTGCTTCATCAAATCAGAAAACAAGGTGGTCAACCGCACCAGCTCAGCAATGTCTTCTTTTTTTGCCAACTCAATCATCGCATCAACTTCGGCATTCGCCGCAGGTGGAATAATTTTTTCAGCGAAGTCATATCCTTTTTTAGTAAAGAAAATAATTTTATTGCGCCTGTCCTCAGGAGCTTCGATAAGTGTCACATATCCCAATTTGAAAAATTTTTTCACAATCGCACTGATTGTTTGCTTTGTTGCCGACATCCGCTCACAAATATGGGATTGTAAGCATCCCTTGGGAGCGAACCAAATCAAATTCAACACAAATAATTCATTCGTTGTTAAATTATGCTTTCTGGCACATTGTGTATATGCGGCGAACTGCACATCTCTGAGTCGACAATAACGATTGACATACGCCCGGATTTCTTCTTTTTCCATTCGTTCCCATCTGTCAATAATTTGATAGTCAAATATTTGACTATTTTGTACCGCAAGGTTTTATGATTGTCAATATCGATTTGTAACGCGGCGGACAAGCCCGTCTAAAGAGTGACGCGGAACAGCTGTAAGACGAAAGATAGTTTTATATTTTTTAAGGAAGTGGGATATAGCGGGATATATGGGGATATAACGGGATAAAAACGGCAGGAAACCTTAATTTTTCGGGCGGCGGTGATGCCGCTTTTAATTTTTTGGCGCGAGATGGTTTTAACTTTTTTTGTAAAAAACGCAGGATAGTTTTAACTTTAAAAGGTCGGGGATTTCGCCCTCATGCTTCTGCCAATGCTATTCGTGAACGGATGCGCAAAGGCGAGATGTGATTGCCCGCCGTGGCCGATTGCCGGAGCGGCTGTCGCTCAAGAGCTTGATTGTTTGCCTGAAAAAGAGTTCCCGGCCCTTTATGAATGGCTGGCCAGATTGGATAAACTTCGCGACCAATTAAAAAAGTAGCGGAGGCTTGGGCGCACCACCGCCCAAAGCCGCGAGTTACAGGCTCGCACAGATTAACTGCTCCGCACCTCTGCAGAGGCGGAGTCAAAATACGGATTAACTAATATGGAGTCAATACGTTGCCCGAAATGTAATAAGCTTTTATTCAAAGCCAATTCGGCGGAAATCGAAATCAAATGCCCCAGATGCGGCACTTTGAACACCATAACGGTCTTGAACCGAACTAACCAAGAAAGCCCTGAGCCTCCTTTAAGTAAGGAGAAGCTTTATGAAAAAGAAAATTGAAACAGTGCGTGTAACACCACTTGCCCCCTATCTTGGGGGCAAGTTCCGTCTTTCAAAACGGATCATCGATAAAATCGAACAAATCCCACATAAAATTTATGCCGAACCTTTTATCGGCATGGGCGGTATTTTTCTGCGCCGAATGCAAATCCCAAAAGCCGAAGTCATCAACGATATTAACGGCGAATTGGTCAACCTGTATCGGATTGTTCAGCGGTATCCGGAAGAACTCTGCCGTTCAATCAAGTTCCGATTGGCCGCCAGACAGGAATTTGAACGGTTAAGCAAAATCCCGCCCGAAACGCTGACAGACATTGAACGCGCCGCCCGCTTCCTTTATTTGCAAAGCGTCGCTTTCGGCGGAAAAGTGACGGGGCAGTCGTTCGGCGTATCCATCGACCGTCCGGCGCGGTTTAACTTTGTAAAAATGCAGGAACGGATTCGCAATGTCGCCGAACGCTTGGCAAGCGTTACCATTGAACGAATGGATTTTGAAAAGTTCATCACACGTTATAATACAAAAGACACACTGTTTTATCTTGACCCGCCGTATTGGGGAAATGAAACCGACTACGGTAAAAACATCTTCTGCCGCTCCGATTTTGAACGGTTAAAAGACGTTTTAACCGGCATTAAAGGCAGATTTATTTTGTCTTTAAATGATATTCCTCAAGTCCGAGAGCTGTTTAAAAACTTTACCATCGAACAGGCCGATGTGACATATAGCATCAGTAAAGCAGGCTGTTGTCAACGAACAGAGGTGATTATAACGAACTAATAAAATAAAGAGGCGGTAAAAACACCGCCTTTTTAAATTTGTCCGATAACTGTTAATTTTAAAATACCGTCCTTGTAAAAAGAAGCCTTCCACTGATCTAGACGAGACTGTTTGAGGAGACGCTCAAACTTAATCAGATACGTTTCCGAATTTTTTTCAAAAAAGTCTGCTGTGTTTATTTCGGCATAGGAAATTAAAGAAGAAAGGCTATTTTTCATGAGGCGTTCAAAAACATCCAGCAGATATTCGCGTTCACTTTTATTGACTGTGTCGTTCGTGACATCAAGTATATCAACTGCTTTTAAAGCTCTCATGTTTTGCTCCTTTTTCGTTATTGTGTCGATATGTTCATTGACGCTCCGTTCGTGACCGAAGTCCAGTCATTTCGAGAGGGAAACGAAAGAAAGGTGAGAGTCTAAAAAGAGATGTAAAAAGTGCTCTAAAAGGTCTTTAATTATTATGATTTTGCCGGTCTAAAAATGATTGTCGCGCTACAAAAACGCAGGATAGTTTTAATCTAATTCTATCCTACGTTTTGGGTATCAATGAACCGTCTGAAAAAAGTTAAAACTAAGTTGCGTTTCGGTTAAAACTATCTTGCGCGCTACAACAGTGTTATTTAACAGTTATATTTAGACTAAACGGGATAGAATGGGATATACGGGGATATAACGGGATAAGGGCGGAGTTCGTGGGATTTTGATGGTGTGAAAATTTTTTTGCGCGGAATATCTTTTTAGACTGATTTCCAAAGATTGACATTTATTTTTAGACTAATAAAGAGCCGGATTTTTTATCCGGCTCTTACGTTAATTGAAACTCTTTTCAATTTCGTTAAGATGATCCAAAACGTCATCATACTGTTTACAAGGTATTTTACGCAGCGTTTCGTAGCGGAACTTTCCTTTCAGGTGTTTATAAAGTTCGCTTTTGCTGATTTTTCCGCCTTTTGCAATCCGGTTGACGCGTTCATTTAAAGCTGTCCTTTGAGGCGTGGATATACGACAAGCTGGATCTGTTGTCATAATTTTGACCGAAGCAGAAACAGCTCCGAATAAAAACGCAAAAATGATGAAATTACGGACGAAAAGGAATGTTTTTCTTTTACCTATAAGCTCTCGGAGTTCTTGTACGTCTGTTTTCATGTTTTTCCTTTCAGTTTAGATATAACTAAAAGGATATAATGTCTTTTAGAAAGATTATCCGGCAGATTTAAGAATTTCCATTAAATCAATGATTTCCGCTTTTTCACTTTCTTTCTGCAGTCCGTTCGCCCGCTTTTTTGTCATGTAGGCATAAATTTTTGTGCATATCAGAGCTTTTTGTTCGGGGTTATCCCAGCGTAATTCGCGGTCGACCAATTCAATGACATCTTTTAACAGATCCGCATCAACAGCATCAGGGTTATATTTCACCGCCGATTCAGGAGGTTCTTTCCCGGTTGCCAGCCAATTTAGAGAAACATCCGCCAATTCTGCAAGTTTAGTAGATATTAAAAGTTTTGGTTCTGCATCTCCGGTCATATAACTGGATATGGAACGTACAGAAACGCCTAAGGCAAGGCTCGCCGCCTTTTGTCCGCCAATTTTTTTTACAGCGGCAGCGATTCGTTCTTTTAAATCACTTTTTTGATTGCTTTCGGAGTTCATTACCGCAACTCCGAAAAAAAGATGAACTTTTCATCGTCAAAAAAAGAAGATAAATTCATTTTAAAATCAATACGTTGATATTTTTTCACAAAAAACAAACTCCGAAATGAATTTTTCTTCTTTACATGATGAAGAAAACTTCCTATTTTAATTATACAAAGTTAATTTAACACCCCAGAAAAAACCGACTTGGCAGAGTCGGTCAGAATGGAGGACGGAGACACGTTATGAGATACACAGCCGTACAGATCAAATGCAAAATCCTTCTTAAAGGAATGACGTTAAAAAGTCTGTCCCTAAAAGCCGGATTATCTGCCAGATCCTGTTCAGTCGCTCTCATCAAGCCTTTCCCGGCCGCTGAAGAAGCTATCGCCGAATTTTTAGGCATACCTGCCCAAAAACTTTGGCCAAGCCGCTTTAATGCGGACGGGAGCCGCAAATGTTCCCGACTCTCTAAATATAAGGGGATTCGTATTTTTCGGCAATGTCAAAACGACAAGGCCGCTTAAACAAAGAATTTTTTGACGTAACAAATTCAAAAGGAGGAAAAATGACCGAATACATTTCAGAAGAAAATGAAAAAACGATACGCAATCTTCTCGCATCATGCAAGAAAGCTGTTCCGGGCGTTGTTTTTAAAATCAGAGATACGGAAGAACTTGTCATAAAAAGCAGTGATATTGATGAAATTATCACGGCGATTGACGGCGGAGACGAAGAAATCGGCATTAATGCTTTCGGACAGGATGGAAAAATACTCGGCTGGTTCGGCATTCTGCCGTATGAAGCGACAGACATTGTATTTGACTATTCCGCCAATGCGTTTTGCGACAGTGTGATGGAATGCGTCGAGGAAGTATCTGACGATAACGCTTATTAAATTAAAGGTTAAAGCGATGTCAAAGAGCTTCAAAGACACACAGACGCTTGATTTATTTGAACAGGTTTATCCTGTGCGCAGACCGCCGGTGATCTCCCACACCGTTGATTTGAGCGGCAAGATTAAGCGTTTGGTGTCTTTGATTCTGAAAGAGAGCCCTAAAAGCAGAGAGCAGCTGGCTGCAGAAATGGCTGAAGCTATGGATTGCCCGTCTTTTAGTAAAGCGATGCTGGATAATTATTCCAGCGAAGCCAACGAGCTCCATCAAATCCCGCTATATCGTTTTATCGTCCTTGTCCGCGTTGCTCAAGCTGCATGGGCATGGGATGAACTTTTAAAAGACGATGGTTATACGGTTCTTTTCGGCGAAGAGGCTCTTTTCGCCGAACGAGGGCGCGTTCAACAGCAGATTGAAGAACTGCGTAAGTATCAAAAAGAACTGGAAAAGTCTGCTCCGGTCAAAATCAGGAGGCGGTTATGAAAGAGTGGTTGTCTCCTTTGGAATTAGCAAATTTAGAACTTCCGAATTTTCCAAGAACAGAACGCGGAGTTCAGACAAAGGCCGCCCGTGAACATTGGCAATCTCGTCCCCGATGCGGTCGCGGCGGCGGCAAAGAATACAACGTATCGAGTTTACCGGCTAAGGCTAAAGAAGAATTGGCGCGGCGGTCTTTGTCAAGCGTTCCCGAACGCCGTTCAAAGGCCGTGATAGAACATCCCGACGACGCCGATTTATCCGAAGCCAAAGCATGGCAGCGTGAAACGGCGGAAGCGCGCGCGGCGGTTTTGGACGCGATTGACAATCTGGCGGTAACGTGCGGGAAAAACAACGCGATTAAAGCCGTTTTAAACGGGCTTAAAAACGGAAGATTGGAACCGTCCTTCATTGAACTGATCCGCAAAGCGAACGCAAAGGCCGGCGAAACGATCAAACTTTCCCGCGCCAGCTTGTTTAACTGGTACAAACTGCGTGAAACGGCGGGTTTAAAAGGGTTGATGCCCACCCCTGCGAAAGATGAACAGATCGTTGCTCCCGAATGGTTTGAAGCCTTTGCCCGTTTGTATTTCAGACCGCAAAAACCGTCATTAAATTCCTGCATTGAAATTCTGCAGGAAAATATGCCCGCACTTGCCCCCAGTTACAGGCAGGCCAAGTTTTACCTTGAAAAAATCGGCAAACTGCTGGCGAACAAGGGACGCGTCGGGGCGCGTGAGGGTAAAGCTTTTCGGGCTTATGTTTCCCGCGACGTATCGCATTTATGGCCGGGGGCGATTTATTGCGCTGACGGTCATACGTTTGATGCGGAAATCGCGCACCCGATCCACGGCAAGCCGTTCCGTCCCGAAGTCACAACGATTATAGACGTTTATACCAGAAAAGCCGTCGGGTTCAGTTTGAATATCGTTGAATCGACTGCGTCCGTTATGGACAGCTTGATACACGCGGTGACGACCAACGGCGTTCCCGATGTGTTTTACGTTGACAACGGGAACGGCTTTAATAATACGACCGTAGATATGTTCTGCGCCCGTTTGGGCATCACGAAAAAGAACAGTATCGCCTACAATTCCCAAGCGCGCGGCGTGATTGAACGTCTGCACCAGACGATTTGGGTCAAGGCGGCGAAAATGCTTCCGACTTACATGGGCAAACCGATGGATCCGGAAGCCAAGCAAAAGGTTTTTCATATTAACCGACGTGAAGTCAAACAAGACGGACGCAGTCGCCTTCTCCCCGATTGGCGGGGATTTGTGGCTTATTGCGAACGGTGCTTTGCCGCCTATAACGACCACCCGCATTCTTTTTTGCCGATTATTATTGATTCTGAAACAGGCAAAAAACGTCATATGACGCCGAACGAAGCTTGGGAAGCCGGCAATCCGGAATTTCCCGATTACCGTCCCGACGTGCTGACACCTGCGGAAATTGATGACCTGTCGCGTCCGTATGTTGTGCGTAAATGCTCCCGCTGTTTGGTCAGCCTGTTTAACAACGTGTACGGTTCGCATCTGCTGACGCATTATCACGACGAACAGGTTGCCGTCGGTTTCGACATTCATGATGCATCAAAGGTTTGGGTGCGCGAATGGGACGGGAAACTTCCGGGACGTTTAATCTGCGTTGCGCGATTTGAAGAAAATAAACGTGCCTTTATGCCTGTCGCCTATGACGACAAGAAAAAACTTGAACGGGCTCAAGGACGGCTTGCACGTCTTGATGAACAGCAAAAAGAAGTTTTGGAAGAATTGGGACAAAGATATCTGCCCGCTCCCGAAGCTGCGCCCGTGACGGCGGAGGAAGCCGCCAAAAACGAAGAATTTTTAAAAGAATTTGAGGCTGAACAGAACGCTCGGCCCGTTGCCGATATCGATACGCCTGCGGCTCGGTTCCGCAAGGCCGTCGCTCTCCGGCAAAAACTAGAAAACGGGGAAGATATTCCCGAAGAAGACCGCCGTTGGTTCGTCAAATATTCCGAATATCCCGAATATCAGCAACGTATGGATTTTGAAGAGGATTTCGGGCTGGAAGCGGCCATTACGGCATAAAAAGGGCGGCGTCCTTTCCGACAACCGCCAACCACAAAACAAAGGAAGAATGACAAAAATGAATGATACTGTCAAGAATACAATCGCCCCGCTGCGCAACGTGGCACTTTTGAACGAACTGGTATACCGCGTTAAAAACCGCGATTACGGTCTGCCCGGCATGGCGACCTTTTACGGGTTTTCCGGATACGGAAAGACGTTCGCGGCGATTTATGCGGCGAACAAGCACAAAGCCTATCACGTCCAAGTCAAAAGCGTGTGGACGCCGAAAAAGCTCTGCGCTTCGATTTTGGGAGAAATGGGCATTCAGCCCGCTTACACAATCCCCGACATGATGGATCAGATCGGCGAAGAACTCTCGCTTTCCCAGCGTCCTTTAATCATAGATGAAGCGGATTTCTTGGTTCAAAAGCGTATGATCGAAGTCGTCCGCGATATTTACGAAAGTTCACAGGCGGCCATCATTTTGATCGGCGAAGAAGCCATGCCGGTCAAACTTCAAAAATGGGAACGTGTGCACGGCCGGATGCTGGACTGGGCAGCGGCACAGCCGGCTTCAATCGACGATGTGAAACACCTGGCAAAACTGTATGCAAACGGCGTTACGGTCGAGCAAGACCTATGCGAAAAAATCCTGAAAGAAAGCGCGGGTTCCGTGCGCCGCGTTTGCGTCAACCTTGACCGCGTGCGTGAATTTGCAATGACAAAAGGGTTAAAAACAGTCGGTTCGGCTGATTATCAGCGCGATTTCTTTACAGGCATGCCGCCGATGGCGCGGAAAGCGGGGCTGTGATGGCAAACAAACCGATACACTTGCGCATGAAAGCCAAAAACCCCTGCGGCCGCCAAGCAATGTGGGAAGCGATCAGGGCAAATAAAGACGGATTTACAATAACGGAACTGGCAAACAACTTCAGCGATTTAAAAAGGGCGACTTTAGAAACATATGTCCATTCTTTGCTTAAAGGCGGCTATCTGGAAAGTTCCGTTCCTCAGCGTTTTAAAGCGTCTGTTTTCAAGCTGATTAAAGACGTCGGGGTTAATGCTCCGCGCCTTGATAAACAGGGAAAAGAAGTTATGCAAGGAAGAGGCAATGAACAGATGTGGTTGGCGATGAAACGCCTGAAGTCTTTCAGATGTCAAGAACTGATAGGAATAGCATCAACCGAAGAAACGCTGATTTCTTTAGCTACAGCAAAAACTTATGTTGAAACGTTATGCCGCGCCGGGTATCTGCGCCGCATTGAGGCCGGCAGATACGCTTTTATCGCTTCGAAAAACACTGGTGCGAAAGCTCCGATGATCCAGCGATTAAAAACCGTATTCGATCCGAATTTGCAAAAGATCGTCTGGCAACAGGAGGCAAGCGATGACTGATTGGATTTCCGAATTAAAAGCCGAATGCGCCAAGACTTCTCAAGCCAAAGTCGCCAAAGAAATGGGCTATTCCGCCGCGACGATCAGCCTTGTTTTAAAAGGGCGGTATGCAGGCGATTTAAGTGCCGTTGAACGCACGTTTAACGGATGCTTTAAAAACGCTTTGCTGGTTTGCCCCGTCTTGGGCGAACTGTCCGTCGACCGATGCGTTCGTTATCAAAAACAAAAATTTTCGGCCGTTAATCCTCAGCGCGTGGCTCTTTATAAAGCCTGCCGCAACGGCTGTCCCCACTTTAAAAAAGGAGAATGAAAAATGCCTTTGAACACGACTTTATCGCAACGGATTTTCGGCGTGATTTCAATGCTGACCCGCGAATACGGGCAAGAACCGCAAGGCTTTATTCCGCCGTCAATAATGGACAGAGAAATCAAAAAGCTGACCCGCATCAAAAACGAAGTCGCCGTTTTGGAAAACGAGCTTTCCGACAAAGCCGGCGTATCCAAAGAAACCGTCGCGGTCGCCGTTCGCCTGCGTCATCTGGGCGTTGTTTCCGGGACAGATTTTATAAAAGGAAATAATGACGATGAACCGCCTCCGGCAGCTGCTTAGATTTTGGATTTTTTTACTGACTTACAAACCACCAATCAGAGAAAGGAAACACTGAAAATGCAAGAAACAACAAGACAGACGGCTGTAGAAGCCGTCAATAAACACGATTTTTTGTTTTTAATCGCCGGAACGCGAGGCGAAGACGGAAGTTATGACACGCGCCGAATAATCGAAGGAAAAATAGGCGAGCTGGCTATTCCTTTAGCAGATGCATTAAAAGACAACTCAAGCCTTGAAAACTACGTCCTTAAAATACGTATGCAAGAGAAAATCCCGGAAATATTACACGGATTAGCGGATGCTCTGTCCGAGGGTTTGGTCGAGAAAAACAGCAAACAGAAAGAGAAAGGAGAAACCGAAAATGAATGAACAGACTAACACAATCCCGGCGGGGTACATGCAGGATGCAGCAGGACGGCTTGTCCCCGAAAGCATTATCAAGCCGACGGAAAAGCTGGAAGACCAGCTGGTGCATAAAATAATGGACTTTGCCCGGGCGTTGTCGGATCAAATTGCCCGCTTTAAGGGCCACACGGGCGACGACATTGCCGCTTATTTATCGCTGATTGACGAGAAATACGGCGTCAAAAAAGGCGGACGCAAAGGAAACATGACGTTTCAGACGTATGACGGCCTGAAAAAGGTTCAGGTTGCTATTTCTGAAAACATCGTTTTCGGCGCGGAACTGCAAACCGCGAAAACGCTGATCGACGAGTGCATTAACGCCTGGGGTGCGGACAGCCGCCCGGAAATCGTCACGCTGATTGATCATGCTTTCCAAGTGGACAAAGAAGGCAAAATCAACCGCAACGCCCTGTTGTCGCTCCGCCGTTTGGACATCAAAGACGAAACGTGGCAACGCGCCATGCAGGCGATTACGGACAGCATCAGAATCGACGGTTCAAAACTGTATTACCGCTTTTACGAACGGGACACGGCGGAATCCCCGTGGCGGGCAGTTACAGTCGATCTGGCCAAAGCATAAAGGAAAAACGATGAGAATATTTTTGCATTATCTCTGCATTGCCGCCGCTCTGGCATTGATCGGCTACACGTTCTACGTCGAACGCCAAGTCGTCGCCGCGACCGAGCGCGTCAACGCCACAACCGCGGAACTGAGAATAAAAGCGGAATTAGACTGATTTTCTTTATGGGTGCGGCGGATTTTTCTCTGCCGCAGACATAAGGAAAAACAACGTTTTCCGAAAGCGGTTCGGAACATTGTCCGATTTTGTCCCGTCCCGTCAAGGGCTTCGCAAGCGGCTTCGCCGCCCTTGACCGGACAAGACAAAATCAGTCTTTGAAAATTGTTCCCGCTTCCGGAAAAAACATAATTTTTTAGGGGTACTTTAAAAAATGTTGACCGCAACCCAAAAATTTGGCACCGTTATAAGTGGAGCTCAAAACTCCATTTTGCAAACGCGGATGCCGCACCCGAAAGATTATGCGGTATTTTTGTGCCCGTTTTTTGTCGGGAGTGTGAGGAATATAATACCCTTTTGGGGAATAACTCCGCACATCGTTTGCTGTGTTTTGAGCTCCCGACGCCTGATCGGTTCAGGTTTATCCATCAAAAGGAGCAAACGTTATGACACAAAACATTATAAAATCAGACATCTATCAGCTTGTCGAAATCGACGGGGAAATGAAAATCCGCGACTTGGATCTGGCGGAACGTTTGGAAATGAAAAATCCGCACGACATTCGGACGCTAATAAAGAAAAATTTGGACGAACTCCAGAGTTTCTGCCCAATCTCGGCGATGCCGAGAAAGGAAAATGTCGGCTTGGGATTAACCAGAACGGTCGAATCTTTCTTCTTGAACGAAGAACAGGCCTTATTGGTTTGTATTTTGTCGCGTACGGCAAAAGCAAAGGAAGTTCGCCGCGAACTCATTGCCCTTTATTCTCAGTATCGACACGGCGAATTGGAAAAAACGAATACACGTTTTCTTGTCGAAGACTTGCAATTCGAGATTTTGAAATCAAATCCCGAATGGGCAAAGATTCTGCGCTGTCATCAGGCGGGGCTTTCGGGAAAGGAAATCGGAAAAGTCGTCGGAAAGTCAAAAGATACCGTCAATCGACAGCTTCAGCGTATGCACGCTTGCGGCTTTCCCGTTCGTTTGGTTTCGGGACGCAAACCCGCTCAGCTTTCCCTGCCGTTCGGAGGGTAAAGCCATGGGGAAAGTCATTAAATTGCCCCAAAAGCGGATTTATAAACCCGACGTCAGCCGTAAAATCAAAGACGCGATTGAAAGCGGTAAAATCACTTTTGAAGATTTGGATTTCGCCCTTAAAATCTGCGAAATCATTAATCGCGTTTAATCTTTTAACCTTTATTTCTCCCTGCCGCTTTCAAGGGCGGCAGGGTTTTCCGTGTCTGAAAGGAATCTGAAATGACCGCAGATAAACGCCCTCTTTTAGCCAAAATCCACATCGCCAAAGCACAGTTGAACCTTGACGACGACCAATACCGCGATATTGTGTGGCGCATCACAGGCAGGGACAGCGCGGCAAAGTGCCGTTATTCCCAACTGGTTGACCTGATTAACGAATTTAAGGCGTTGGGTTGGAAAACGCCGAAGAAAAAGGCGTTCCGGCGCGCACCGTCCGACGGAATTAAAAAAATCTATGCGCTTTGGGGCGAACTGCAGGCTTTGGAAGCGGTTCAATCGACCGATAAAACCGCCGCGCTTGATGCTTTTTGCAAAAAGTACACGGGCATCGACAGCGTTCAATGGCTACAGCCAGCTCAACAACAAAAAATTATCGAAATTCTCAAGCAATGGATTAAACGTATCGGGGGTTAATAATGAAAAAAAACGGAATAACGTTGCCGATGTCGATGTTGGAAATCGCCGAAACGGTAGGATTTGACGCGGCCGTTGTCCTTATGGACAATTTCGGTGGTATCGGATCGTTTTATATTCCTCGCGTCGCTTTGGAAAAGCATAAAATAGCGCGGCTGATCGGCTTTGAAAATTATAAGAAATTGTGCAAAAACTTCGGCGGACAGCGTTTATTTATTCCCCGCGGCGCGTACAGGCGTTTAAAGAAATCGCTGATAATCGAAGCGGACGGCAATATCTCCAACCGTCAACTTTGCCGCATTTTGGGCGTAACGGAACGTTACGTCCTGAAAGTCAAAGCCGAATTGAAAGAAGACAAAAAACAAGGCGAATTGTTTTAAAATAACACAGCAATGTGAAAAATATACGTTGATATTCACTTTTATTACATGTAGAATGTATTTTAACAACAATTTTGGAGAAAAATTATGACAATCTACACATTTTGGAATAACAAAGGTGGAACGGGAAAGACGAGCTTAGCTTTTCAAGCGATTTGCAGGTATGCGCAACAAAACAAGGATAAAAAAATCCTTGCTTTAGATTTGTGTCCTCAGGCCAATTTATCAGAATTATTTTTAGGGGGATTAGAGGGAAAAGGAAGTGAAAATTTATTAAAAATACAAGGGGGCGCTAAACGAGCGACAATAGGAGGATATTTTCAAGACAGAATGCCTTCACCATATATTGTTACACCGAATATATTGATGAAGGAGTTTATTATAAAACCATCTAAATATAATTTTTTAATTCCCCAAAATATAGATTTGGTTTGTGGAGATCCTTTGTTAGAAATGCAATCAAACGCCGTTTCTACATTAGCGAATGCTAATATTCCTGGAACAAACACATGGATATGTGCCATTGACTGGGTTAAGGACTTTTTAGCTCCCTTAAAAGATGAATACACGGATTTCTTTTTTGATACAAATCCAAGTTTTTCAATATATACACAAATGACCCTTGCTGCTTCCGAACGTTTAATTTTTCCCGTCATGGCGGATGATTCTTCGAAAAGGGCAATACAAAATGCATTATCATTGATATATGGTATTTTATTGCCGTCTCCTATTTATCAATCATACGCATTTAATGCAAAGTTAGCGGCAGAGAACCGTCCTTTACCAAAGGTTCATCTCATTGTAAAAAATCGTTTAACCCAATATATGGGAACTGCTTCTGCTTATCATGCCGTATTAAAAACCATTGACGATATCGTACGAGATAACCTTTCTTCTTGTGCGTGTTCTTTTTCAAATATTAACGATTGCATCGTTAATGTGAGGGATTTCCAAACGACAGGAGTTGTTTCTTTTGCGCGTGGTGCTCCTTTCTTTTCTTTGTCTGCACGTTCTTATTCAATACAAAATAAAAGGGTAAAGATACGAGAAGATTATCTTGATAACTGTATAGAGGCAATAGATAACGTGGTCGCAAGATTATAAAAATCTTTACAGAGAAAAAGCCTCCGAAGAGGCTTTTTCTTTGAGATAAAATCTATTTAAAAATCAATCCCTTCCGTCGGATAAAACATATTTGCTCCGTTTTTTGAAACGTCCCAACCGCAAATTTCTTGAGTAACCCGCTTGTCCGTAATTATACCGGATTGTTTTCCGCTTCCCATATAAAAGGACAATGTTTGACCCCATGCGCGATAATTGCCTGAAATGTTCTTTAAGTCGTTTTTTAATTTAACGCTGACTTCTAACTGTTCCTTCCAACCGTAATCGTCCGTTTGATAAGGATAGGCCTCTTGGAAAAAAGCCGTTGCTTCTTTGACGTCGCTTGCCGCC
Organism: uncultured Rhodospirillaceae bacterium; assembly: GCA_900553035.1. Classification (GTDB taxonomy): domain Bacteria; phylum Pseudomonadota; class Alphaproteobacteria; order CAAGCB01; family CAG-977; genus CAG-977. The sequence goes on from USCC01000003.1 coordinate 29,277, forward strand.
CTTTTAAATAACGCCGGACAGCTTTCCTTTAAAACGTTCAAAGCCTTTTCTACCTTTTCAATATGGGCGGGATTGTTATATTCTCCGTTTGGCACGTATTTTATATCGACAGTTGGCGCGGAACCGCAACCGCACAAAACGGCACAAACACACAGATAAAACAGCTTTTTCATTCTTTTCTCCCGTCAACAAGAAAAACACTTAAGATTGTATGTTTAAACATTTTAATCTGAAAAATAAGCTCTCGTCAATCTGCGGGGATATTTTCCCTCTTGTGCTTTTTACGTCGCTGCCTTATTGTCAAAAACAAAAGCAAATCCGCCGTTTGCAGTGAACTGTTCAGAATATTATCGTCGGTGTCGTTTTCCTAAAATCAATCCTGACACGGATTGATTTTTTTTTATGGAAAAGACATGGACATTGCAGATCAGGCGCAAGCCGAAATCGAAAAAATGAACGTCAAGGTTTCAAGAACGTCGTCCAAAAAAGCGACGCCCGTTTCAGCAGAATTTTGCGCTGAATGCGGGGAGCCGATTCCCGAAGCCCGTCGTTTGGCCGTTCCGGGGTGTCGTCTGTGCGTTGAATGCCAGACGGAGCAGGAGTGCGGCTGATGGCGGCGTTTATCGGATTTATCAAGGATTACTGGGGCGTGATCGTCGGCGTTGCCGGATTTTTCTTCGGCTGGGTCAAATTCACGGCGGCCAAGACGTATGCTTCAAAAGAGGACGTTTCAAAGCTGGAACACCGCGTTTCGGCGGTTGAACAATCGGTCAAAGGATTGGCGACGCAAAAGGATATGCATGATCTGACGTTAAAGCTGGAACGTCTGACGGGCAAAATAGACAAGATTGAAGCAATCTCAGAACGCATGGAAAACACCGTGCGGCGACAGGAAGATTTTTTGATGAACCGGGGGAATTTATGAATACGTCGTATAAAGAAATCGTCGCACAAGACCGCCGCTTGGCCATGCTTCGTTTTTTGGCGGAAGACAGCGATTACAAAATAAATGATTCCGTCATGCAACAGGCTTTGGAACAACTGGGGCATTCGGTCAGCCGCGAAGCGATACGGGCGGATTTTGATTTTCTGGCGGAAATCGGATTGATTGAGGTTGAAACGTATTTTGACGGCAAGGTGCAGGTTGCCAAAATCACGGGGCGCGGGCTGGACGTCGCGGCGGGACGCGCCGTCGTAACGGGCGTTAAACGCCCCAGACCGGAGTAATCAAATGGGACGGCGTTCAAGCATAGACCGTCTGCCCGCCGCCGTTCGCGACAAAATCGGCGCGCTGCGGCAGGAAGGTCGAACGATTGACGAGATTATGGCAAAGCTGGACGAATTAAACGTTGACGTCAGCCGTTCCGCCGTCGGCCGTCATTGCAAACGTTTGGAAAGCATACAGGCGTCAATCCGCCAAAGCAGGACGATTGCCGAAGCGATTGTCAAGGATTACGGCGACGAATATAAAGAAAACAAAGTCGCCCGCGCAAATATCGAAGTTTTGCACAGTATTTTGTTTCGCATGATGGGATCCGAAGACGGCGAACCCGTAACACTTGACGCAAAGGACGCGATGTTTCTGGCAACATCATTGGAGAAGCTGACAAAAGCGGAAAAAACCGATTTTGAAAAGGAAATGAAGCTGCGCGACAAAATCAGGGAAAAAGCGGAAAAGAACCTTGAAAAAACGGCGCAGAAAAAGGGATTTTCCCCCGAAGTCATCGAAACGATCCGCCGCGAAATCTTGGGAGGGCTGTAATGGACAAAGGTTTTCTGCCCTATCAGCGCGAATTGACGGATTGTGTGTTTAAATACCCCGTGACCGTCGTCGAAAAGTCGCGACGGACGGGATACACTTGGGCGGCGGCGGGAATCTCCGTTTTGATTTCGGCGGCGGAAAACAACCCGTCGGATACGTATTACATGGGTTATGATTTGGAGATGGCTCGCGAATTTATAGAGGTCGCGGGGGAATGGGCAAAACGCTTTTCCATGCTTTCTTCCGCCGTTGAAGAGTACGTTTTTGAAGATCCGGAATCCCCCGAAAAAAACATCAAAGCCTTTCGCATCACGTTTGCAAACGGCCGCAAGATTGTCGCGCTGCCCTCCGTTCCGAGGGCTTTGCGCGGCAAACAGGGCTTTGTGCTGATTGACGAAGCGGCATTCCATAACGATTTGGCCGAAGTTTTAAAGGCGGCTTTCGCTCTTTTGATTTGGGGCGGAAAAGTTTTAATTCTGTCCACGCATGACGGCGAAGACAATCCGTTCAACGAACTGATCAACGACGTTAGAGCGGGCAAAAAGCCTTACAAACTATTGCGCTGTACGTTTGACGACGCTTTAAAGGACGGGCTTTTCCGGCGTATTTGCCAAAAAACGGGCAAAGAATGGAGCAAAGAAGCCGAACAAAAATGGCGGCAGGAAATAATTGATTTTTACGGCGACGACGCGGAAGAAGAATTGTTTTGCGTGCCTTCCAGAGGTTCGGGAACATACCTGACCCGCGCTTTGATTGAACGGGCTATGGCCGCCGACATTCCCGTGTTGCGTTTGGCGCAAAAAGACGATTTTGCCGCGTTGCCCCCCGAAATGCGTGAAAAGAGTATTGACGACTGGCTGTCGGGCAACGTGGAAAGCCTGTTAAACGCCGTTCCGGACGACGGGCTGACGTCGTTCGGGTTTGACTTCGGTAGGTCGGGCGATTTGTCGGTCTTGTGGATTTTACGGGAACAAAAAGACCTTAGTTTGAAAACGCCGTTTGTCATAGAGCTTTCAAATATACCGTTTGACCAACAGCGTCAAATTCTGTTTTACGTCATCGACCGCCTGCCGCGGTTTCATGCGGGCGCGATGGACGCCAGAGGCAACGGGTCGTATTTGGCCGAAGCGTGCTGGCAAAAATACGGTTCGGGAAAAATCGACAAGGTCATGCTGTCGCAGGGTTGGTATCGGGACAATATGCCGGCGTTAAAGGCGCGATTTGAGGATGCGACGCTTTTAATTCCGAAGGACGCCGATATTTTAAGCGATCTGCGCGCCTTAAAAGTCGTCAAGGGAATAGCGTGCGTTCCCGAAAAACGAATAACGGGCAAAAACGGATTAAAGCGTCACGGCGATGCGGCGGTTGCTTTGGCTTTTGCCGTCGCGGCGTCAAGAACCGATCCGGTTGAATACGATTATATGACGTATGACGCCGATGACGACGGATTTAATTTCAACGAAGGAACGTATTAAAATGGCTGTTTTATTAGATCGGTTCGGTAATCCCGTCAAAACGTCGAATTTAACGAAAGAGGACGCTTCCTGTCTGATTGCGGGCGTTCGGATGCATGAATCGGGGTATCCGTCTTTCGGGCTGACGCCTAAAAAACTGTCAAGCCTGCTTAGATCGGCCGACGACGGCGATATGGACGCTTATTTGGATCTGGCCGAAGAAATGGAAGAAAAGGAACCGCAGTACCTTTCCGTTTTAGGGACGCGCAAACGCGCCGTGTCGCAGCTGGACGTCAGCGTCGAAGCCGCGGGAAGCTCTGCCGAAGAGGAAAAACACGCCGATTTCGTGCGCGAATTTATCGCTCGCGACACGCTTTCCGACGAACTGTTCGACCTGATGGACGCGGTCGGCAAAGGCTTTTCTGTTTCGGAAATCGTTTGGGAATGTTCGGAAAAACAATGGAAACCCGTCAAAATTCAGCACGTCAATCCGAAATGGTTTTCTTTGGACAAGGATATGCGGACGCTGTTGTTAAAAACGCAGGACGGCAAAGTTCCGCTTGAACCGTTTAAATATATTCAGTGCGTCATGAATGCAAAGTCGGGGCTTCCTCTTCGCGGCGGTCTGGCGCGTGTCGTGTCTTGGTATTATATGTTTAAAAACTTTGACGTTAAAAGCTGGGTTACCTTTTTAGAGGTTTACGGCCAGCCTTTGCGCGTCGGCAAATACGGGACGAACGCGACGCAAAAGGACAAAGAAACGCTGATGCGCGCCGTTTACAACATCGGCGCGGACACGGCGGCGTGCATTCCCGAAAGCATGATGATCGAGTTCATCACGGCGCAAAATTCGGGGTCGGCGGAACTGTATCAACAGTTCGCGCAGTATGTCGATTTGATGATTTCAAAAATCGTTTTGGGGCAAACGACAACGACGGACGCCGTATCGGGCGGACACGCGGTTTCAAAAGAACATAACGAAGTCCGCCGCGACATCATGCGATCCGACGCCAAGCAGCTGGCCGCTGTTTTAAAGCGCGATTTGATTATCCCGATGATTGATTTGAACTTCGGGACGCAGAAAAATTATCCGAACATACGCATCGGAAATTTCGACGACGAGGATTTAACGGCACTGTCCGACACCTTGTCAAAGCTGGTGCCGCTGGGGCTTCAAGTATCCGCGTCGCAGGTGCGTTCAAAAATCGGTCTTGACGCGCCGAAGGACGAAAACGACATTTTGAAATATGCCGCTCCGTCCTTTGATACGGCTTTTAATCAGGCGAAAAAATCTTTAAACGAAACCGAAAAATCTGAACCGGATTCCGTTGACGAAGCCGTCAAGGAAATGGAAGCCGAATGGGAGCGCGTTTTAACGCCCGTTATTTGTCCGGTTGAACGGCTTTTAAACGATTGTCACAGCTATGACGAGGCTTTTCAACGCCTTGCCGAAGCGTATCCGGACATGGATGCGGCGGCTTTGACGGAATATCTGGCGCAGGCCTTGTTCAAAGCAAATTTAAACGGGCGTTTAAATCATGGCCGGAATTGATTTTTCCCCTTTGCCGCCCGCCGAAGCCATCCGTTTTTTTCAAAAAAAAGGATATAAAATCGGCTTTGACTGGCGCGATGTCTGGAAAGAGGAGCACGCGATCGCCTTTACGGTTGCCAAAGCGATGCAGATTGACATTTTGCAGGATATTCGCTCCGCTTTGCAGGACGCTTTGGAAAACGGCACGACGTTTGATCAGTTTAAAAAAGATCTGATTCCCGTTTTGCAAAAAAAGGGCTGGTGGGGAAAACGGGAAATGCCTGATTCGAAAACGGGATTGACGGAAAAGGTAACGCTCGGCACGCCGCGCCGCCTGTCAATCATTTACGACACGAACATTCGCACGGCGTATGCGGCGGGAGAGTGGGCGGCGATTGAAGAAAACGCCGAAGACGCGCCTTATTTGCGATATGTCTGCGTTCTGGATGAACGCACGCGGGCGCAACACCGTCAATGGCATGATTTGATTTTGCGCTATGACGATCCGTTCTGGGCGACGCATTATCCGCCGAACGGATGGAAATGCCGTTGTTCCGTCATTCAATATTCCGATAACGATTTAAAGCGGCGCGGTTTCGTACCGTCAAAAAGCCCTCAAATTCGCTATACCGAATGGGAAAACAAACGAACGGGGAAAATCGAACGGATTCCAGAAGGCATCGCGCCGGGGTTTGATTATAACGTCGGCAAAGCCAGATACCGCGCTTTTACGCCTGAACCTGACGGCAATCCGCCGCAGACGTTCCAAAACCGCGCCGCCGAACTGCCGCCTTTGCCCGAAGCCTCGCCGATGCCGGAAAATTCCGTTTTGCCCGAAGGATTGAGCGATACGGAATACGCCCGCGCTTTTTTGTCCGAGTTCGGCGCGGATATCGGAAAAACCGTCGTTTATACCGATGTTGTCGGAGAACCGCTTGTCATCGACGAAGGGCTGTTTTTGAATAAACGGTCTCAAACCCTTAAATCAGGCAAAAATAAACGCGGAAAATTTATGCGCCTGTTAGCTTATGCATTAAAAAATCCGGATGAAATCTGGCTGCGCTGGGAAAATGAAAAAACAACCGGCAAACCTGTTTTGAAAAGGCGATATATTAAAATCTATCAGACTGAAGACGGTAGCCATTGTCTGACTGTATTTGAAAAAGGCCAAAAGACATGGAAAGGTGCAACAACGTTTCCAGCAAAAGCAGGAAAGCCTGAACAAACGAAAAACAATTATATCAATCAATATCGAGATGGTTTTTTGGCATATAAAAAACGCCAGTCGAATAGCAACTGACGTTCAGATGCATTCCTACGATTCCGCTATTCGGAGCGTTATGCATCCTTAATTTATTTTATTATGCCATCAATGAAATGAAAAATCAAGATTAAGGAATTTTAACATGACGGTGCCCGTCTGTACCTGTCCGGGGGTCATTGATTTGTTTTATCCGAGCCTTTTCCTTTTTTTCGGATTTGTCCTGTGGCTGATGTTTAAACACGCATAAAAAACAAAAACCGAAAATAAAGCCGCGTCATGCGGCTTTGTCATTTTTCGGCTATCGTTTTACGTTATCAAATCCAAAACGCACACAGCCCCGTTTAATACCCGTTTAACTTCGATGTTTTTTATGGAAATTTTTCCTAATTTATAGATTTTTAAAAATTTGTCAGTTATGGTACAATCAAACAAAAGGAGAACGTTCATGGATAAGCCTTTTTTATATTCACGTCAAAAAGTGATTTTAGCCTTATTAGAGGCATTTGGCGGAACGTTGCCTAAAACGGATATGCAAAAGTATATATTTCTTTTTACGCAACGTTGTCAAAAAGAAGGGGAACGTAGTTATGATTTTATTCCTTATAAATATGGCTGTTACTCTTTTCAATTTGAAAAAGATCGCCAAACTTTGGCGGATATGGGCATAATATTCGGAGATGATTGGCGGCTTCCTGATGGTAATGAAATATATTTAAAAATGTTTGATAAAACAGAACAGTCAAAAATGCGTTATTTTGCTGAAATATACAAGAAAAAGCATGGAGATGCATTGTTGCATGAAGTTTATACAAAGTATCCATATTATGCCATAAACAGCGAAGTGAAAGAAAGAGTTTTAAACCGAGAAGAATTAGAAAAAGTAAAGGTTTCTGTTCCTCATAATGATTCTGTTTGTTTCTTCACCATTGGTTATGAAGGAAAAACCATAGAAAATTATATTAACCGCCTGATTAAAAATAATATTCATCTGGTTTGTGATGTTAGAGCCAATCCATTTAGTCGAAAATATGGATTTTCTCAGCGTGACTTATCCGTATTGTTAAAAAAAATTGGAATTGAATATGTGCATATGCCTGAATTGGGAATAGTTTCAGATAAACGCCAAGAATTAAAGACTCAAGAAGATTATGACGCTTTATTTTCTTGGTACGAAAAAAATATTCTTCCAACAAAAACAGAAATATTGAACAAATTAAAAGATATGCTAATGCAATATACGCGCATAGCTATCACTTGCTTTGAAGCAGATGTCAAGCAATGCCATAGGGGACGAATTGCAAAAATTCTATCTGAACAATCGGACTGGAATACGCCAATAGAACATATCTAGCATGAAAAAAGAAAAAATCTTTATAACTGTCAAAACATACCCATCTATTTCTACTTCCTATGGTGAATTAGTATGTACGGCCGGCATTCGTGAGGATGGTTCATGGATCCGCATTTATCCTGTGCCTTTTAGGACATTAGAAACATGGAGACAATATAAAAAATATCAATGGATAGAAGCATTGATTGAAAGGAATGAAGCTGACATTCGGCCCGAAAGTTTTAAAGTTATTGATATTGATAATATTAACTTATTGGATGAAGTAAAAAATTGGGATGAACGAAAAAAGATTATTTTGTCAAAAAATAAAATTTATGATGATCTGGAAGAACTTATTGATTTAGCAAAAAATAAAAACTTATTGTCTTTGGCTGTTTTTAAACCCAAACATATAAAGCGTCTAAAAATAAAAAGAGAAAAAGAAGACAAGAAACAATTAGAAAAGAAAGTGACTTTGAAGGCAAGATCAAAGCAGATAAACCTTTTCGGTCAGTCTTTTGATGATTTTGAACCGGTTGATCGGCTTCCTTTTAAGTTTTCATATGTTTTTGAAGATATTAAAGGAAGAGAAAGTTCTTTAATGATTGAAGATTGGGAAATTGGTGTTTTGTATCGGAATTGTTTTTTGAATGCTAGAAAAAAGAATAAAAATCTTTCAGAAGATGAGCTTATGCAAATAGCCGCTCAAAAAGTCAAAGAAAAATATGAAGATAAATTCTTAAAAGAAAATGATATTCTTTTATTTTTGGGAACGACAAAAGAGTATCATAAAATTGCTCCTAATCCTTTCGTTATTATTGGAGTATTTTATCCTCCAATAGAAAAACAACTTGATCTTTTCTTTTGACATTTTTCCAAATCGGGGCAATATAAAAACGGCGGGAATCCTGACGGTTTGCAGTGAACTGTTCAGAATATTTTTAAAATTCCCGTCCCCCTAAAATGGGGGCATGAAAAACGAAACCGAAAAATTTAAATTAGCCCGCGCCGAAACCTCTGCCGTCCTGATCGGGACGGAAGACGAAAACGCCGTGCCGAACGTGATCCGTCTGATGCCCGTCGGGGACATCGCCGGGCGCGACGGGCGGCGTTTTTATCTGGATGATCCCGAAACGGTCATTGCAGAAACGGCCGTGTATAAAAAGAATCTCGATCTTTTAATCGATTATAACCATCAGTCCGAATATGCAGAACAAAACGGCCGGCCCGCGCCTGCCGCTGGATGGATGACGGATTTTTTTGTCGCGGACGGACATCTGTGCGCCACCGTACAGTGGACGGCAAAAGCGGCGGAACACATTAAAAACCGCGAATTTCGCTATATTTCGCCGGTGTTTTTCCATACCGGCGGAAAAATCCGTCGCATCGTTTCGGCCGCGTTGACAAATACGCCGAATTTTGACTTGAAAGCCCTGAATCAGACACAAAAAAAGGAGAACAGTATGGACAAGGAAAAAGCCCTTTGTCAGGCCCTGAACGCGCCTGATGAAGAAAATGCCCTTTTGCGTATCGAAGAATTAAAAAGCGCGCAAAAGGAATTAAACGAAATCGCCGCCGCTCTTGAATGCGAAGCCAAAGCCGAAGCGGTTATCAAAGCCGTAAACGAAACAAAAGCGGATCCCGCAAAATTCGTTGAGATCGACAAGGTCGCCGATCTGACCCGCGAATTAAACGAAATCAAAGCCGAACGCGCCGAAGAAAAGGCGGAAAACGCGGTCAACGCCGCAATCCGCGACGGCCGTCTGCCGCCGGTTTTAAAAGAGAACGCTAAAGAAATCTGCAAAAAGATGGGCGAAACGGCGTTGAACGAATTCATTTCAAAAATGCCCAAAATATCCGCGCCGTCTTTGGCCGCGGGCGAACCGCCCAAGCCCGCCTGCGACGCTTTGAGCGAAGACGAAAAGGAAATCTGCGAAATCATGGGCATTTCATCGGAAACTTTCAAGAAAGGAAAATAATATGCCGCAGGTAGATACAAAAGAACGGGACGGCATTTTGATCGTGCACCCCGTTAAAGCCGACACAAAAGTATGCGCTGGAGAGATCGGCTGTTTGGACGCGAACGGATATTTGGTTCCAGCATCTGTTGCGACAGGCCTGAAAGCCGTCGGGCGTATTGAAGAAACCGTTACCGGAGGAACGACGGACGGCGAAGAAAAAGCGTTGGTCAAAAAAGGCGTGTTTTTATTGAAAAACAACGCTTCGGACAAAGTGACCCGCACTCATATCGAAAGCGATTGTTATTTGTCGGGCGCGGCCGAAGTCGCCGCAACGGACGGCAAAGGCGAAGGAACTGCCGCGACGCGCTCCAAAGCCGGAAAAGTCATTGACGTCGAGGGCGATTTTGTCGCCGTCAAATTCGATTAAACGGGGGAAAAAATGAAGATTACAACTGAAAAACTGGCGGCATTGAACACCGCGTTAAAAGGAACGTTCAAACAGGCTTTTGAAGAAACGCCCAGCGATTATGAAAAAGTCGCGACAACGATTCCGTCGTCGAAAAAATCGAACACTTACGACTGGATCGGCCAGACGATCAATATCCGCGAATGGGCGGGCGATCGGGTCATTCAGAACCTGACCGAATACGATTACACGATTAAAAACAAAAAGTTTGAAGGAACCGTCGCCGTTAAAAAAGACGACATCGAAGACGACGAAGTCGGCAAATACAACATCATCATGAAAGAACTGGCCTACGGCGCGAAAACGCACCCTGACAGCCTGATTTTCGGCGAACTTTTGAAAAACGGCACGTCGACGGTGTGTTATGACGGCCAGTATTTCTTCGACACCGATCACGACGTCGGCGGCGAAAGCGTTTCCAACTTCACGACGGGCAGCGGCGCGGCGTGGTATCTGTTGAACACCGCCAGACCGTTGAAACCGCTGATCTGGCAACCGCGCACGCCCGCAAATCTGGTAACGATCGACAACGAAGAAGTCGAACCCGTCTTTAAACGCGGCGAAATCCTTTACGGCGTCGATTTTCGCGGAAACGCCGGATACGGGTTCTGGCAGATGGCGTACTGTTCCAAACAGGACTTGACGACGGCGAATTTCAACACGGTTTACGCCGCGATGATGAGCATGAAACAGCCGAACGGCAAACCGTTGAACAACCGTCCGACGCTGCTGGTCGTTCCGCCTTCTTTGCGCGCGGCGGCAAAAACAGTCATCGAATCCGAAAAGCTGGCGGACGGCACAACCAACCCGAACAAGGGCGTCGTTGAAATCCTTGTCAGCCCGTGGCTGGCCTGACGAAAGGGGGAACAATGACGAAATACATTGAAATCCTTTCCGCCGTTGACGGTTTCAGACGCGGCGGCGTCGCCCACCCGAACGTTAAAACGGTTCACCGCGTTGACGCCTTTAGCAAAGTACAGCTGGAGCAGATCAAAAACGAACCGCGCCTGTCCGTCCGTTTTTTCGAGGTTGAGGAGAAAAAGCCCGAACCCGAACCGGCGGAAAAGAAACAGGACGAAAACGGGAAAGAAGCCCCGAAATCCGACAAAAGCAACGGCAAAAAGGGCAAATAAATGAAAGCGTACGCGGATATTCACAATATGAAAGAACGTTTCGGCGTTTTAGAGCTGTTACAGCTGACCGACGCGGCGGGCGAAGACCTGAGCGCGGAGGAAACGGCGGTTGTTGAAACGGCCTTAAACGATGCGACGGCCTTTATGAACGGATATATCCGCGTACGCCATACGCTGCCTTTATCGGCCGTTCCGCCCGTTTTGACGCGCCTGTGCTGCGAAATCGCACGGTTTTACCTGTACAAAACAGCCGTCACCGACGTTGTCAAAGACGCTTATGACGCCGCCGTCAAGGTTTTGCGCGATATTGCCAAAGGCGATTTGCTTTTAAGCGACCCCGAAGGAACGCCGCCCGAACAGGGCGCGCCGCTGGTCATTGTCGGCGGCGCAGAGCGTCTGTTTAACCAAAACAGTATGAAGGGATTTTAAAATGCCGCAGTTGCGTTTTGATTTAAACGATCTGTTTGACGTCGGCGACGGCTTAAAACGTTTAGGCGGCAGTACCGGCCTGTTTCTGAAACGCGTTGCCCGAATGTTGACGGCGTCGGCAAAGGAACGCTTTGTTAATGAAACGGATCCCGAAGGCAACAAATGGAAAAAAGGCGTTAAAAACGGCGGGCAGACATTGACGCTCAGCGGGCTTTTGCGCCGCAGCATTACGAACAAAAGCGACGATAAAACCGCCGAAATCGGCACAAACCGCATTTATGCCGGCATTCACCAGTTCGGCGGCGTAATTACGGCAAAAAAAGCAAAATATCTGCGCTTTAAAATCAACGGGCGCGAAGTTTTTGCAAAATCGGTCGTCATTCCGGCGCGTCCGTTTCTGGGCGTTTCCGAAACGGACAAAGAAGCCGTTAAAGACGAATTAAACACGCTTTTAACGGAGGCTTTAAAATGATCGGAAAAATCGAAAACGCCGTTATTCAGAAAATTAAATCGGCTGATTTGGGCTATCGCCTGAAACTGGTCGAAAGCTATAAAGCGCAGTTCGACGACGATCTTGTTAAACTGGTCAAAACGTCCGCTCCGGCGGTTTGGGTTGCCTTTACGGGCGAAGACAACACGCAGAACACCGCCAAAGGCATGGAATGCACGGCGTCGTTTTCAATCATCATTCTGACCCGCAACGTCAGAAACGAACGTTCGGCGCGTTTCGGCGACAAACAAGGCGAAGTCGGGACGTATCAGATATTACAGGATATTAAAGCTCTTTTGCACGGCAGCGACGTCGGGCTGAACATCGTTCCGTTTGAACATAAAAGAACCGTCCCGTTGTTAAATACGGCCGTTTCCGGATTTTTCGCTTCGGTTTTCTCATTGGAATTTGAAACGTCCTACGTCATGGCGGCGGCCGATAAGACGGGCGGCGATTTAGCGGAGTTTTTAAGGCTTCATGCCGATTGGGAACTGCCCGAATTTAACAGTGAAACTTTAACGAACATCAGAGGGAAAAATGAATAAAACCATTAAATTAAGGCCGAAAAAAGGCCTGACGGTCTTAAAGCCGAACGGCGAAAGGTTGGCTATTGAGGGCGAAACGGTCGAACGGGAAACATACTGGATCCGCCGCATTAACGACGGCGACGTCGAAATTGTAACTGAAGCAAAGAAAGGGGGTAGATGATGCCGGTTTCTTTTAATGAAATCCCGCAAACTCGTGTTCCGGGCGTTTATGTTGAAATCGATAATTCGGGCGCGTTAAAAAACCTGCCGGGCAAAGCGTCGGTCGGCCTGATCATCGGGCAAAAAACGACGGGATCGGCAACGGCGTTGTCGCCGCGATTGGTAACGGCTTCCGATAATCCGGCATTGTTATTCGGCGCGGGGTCGGAATGCGCCAGAATGGTCAAGGCATGGCGGGAAACAAACACGTTTAACACGCTTTATGTGTTGCCGGTTACAGCCTCAAGCGGCACGGCGGCGGTTTATACGCTGACCGCGACGGTTGCTCAATCTCCGTCCGCCGGAACGATTTGCCTGTATATCGGCGGGCAAAGAATCACCGTTGACGTAACGCCCGCAACAACGGCGGCAACCCTGCATACGGCAATCGCGGCCAAGATTTCCGCATCGCCCGATCTGCCCGTTACGGCACAAAGCGGCGACGACGGCGTCGTCATAACCGCCAAAGCCAAAGGCGAAGTCGGAAACAATATTGATATCTCGCTGAATTATTACACGGGCGAAGACCTGCCGCAGGGTGTTACGCTCAGCGTTTCAAAAACAACATCGGGATCGGGCAATCCTGATTTGTCGGATGCGATTGCGGCAATGGGCGACACGGTTTTTACCGATATTGTTTGTCCCTATACCGACGCGGCGAACACGGCTTTGCTGAAAACGGAAATGGCGCGCCGGTTCAATGCGATGGAACGCATTGAAGGAACGGTCTTTTCCGGTTTAAGCGGTACGTTATCCGAAATCATCACCAAAGCCGAAGCCGCAAACAGCCCGCATATCGTTTACATCGAATGCTGTAAAACGCCGGATCCGCCCGAAGAACGTGCGGCGCGACTGGCCGGTATTGTCGCCTATCAATCGCAGATCGATCCCGCCCGCCAATATCGCACTTTGGCTTTGACGGGTTCCAAACCGTCGAAAACGCCGCTGACCCGCGAAGAACGCGACCTGCTTTTGCGTTCCGGCGTTGCGACAGCCAAAGCCGACGCGGGCGGTAATGTGCTGATCGAACGTGTTGTTACCTCTTACCGTACAAACGCCGCGGGGAACGAAGACATATCTTATTTGGATTTAACGACGTTAAAAACCCTGATTTACCTTCGTTATTCGTATGTTTTACGTTTTGAACAGAAATTTCCCCGCCACAAGCTGGCCGACGACGGTTATCCCGTTTCCGACGGACAAGCCGTCATGACGCCGCTGGTCGGCAAAGGCGAAGCCGTCGCTTTGGCGCGTGATTGGTATGACGCGGGGCTGATTGAAAACTTCGACGCGTTCAAAAAAAGCATCGTTTCCGAGCGCGACGCGACGGATACCGAGCGTTTGAACCAGCTTCTGCAGCCGGACGTCATCAACAACCTGCGCGTCGTTTCGGGCAAAATTCAATTCATTTTGTAGGAGTAAGAAATGGTAAATCCGTACAAATATTACGGCACTGGGACGGTCAAGGCGGACGGAAAGGAATTCGAGCTGGAAGACTGCGAATTTACGCCGTCAGGCATTGTCCGCGAATACAAGCTGGAAGGCCGCGGTTTTTCCGAGAAGAAGCAGGGAGCAACCCTGACCGGCAAACTGAATATCAATGCAACGGCGGATCCGGATGCGATTAACAGGATGGACGACGTCACGGTCGTTTTTACGGCGGACACGGGACAGTCGTGGTCGATGCCGCACGCGTGGCACGAACAGCCTGAAGCTGTTTCGGCCGACGGCATGACGGTGACATTTAAATCCAGAACATCGGAGAAAATATCATGACGGAAATCAGACTGATTGACGGGCTGAAGATCGGGGAAACGGTGCATAAGGACGTCACCCTGCGTTCGTTGACGGCGCGGGATATTCTGGACGCGCACGAGGCCGCCGAGCGCGTCGTTATCGGCGCGGACGGAACACCGGTCGTCGTCGCTTCGCCCGTGCGGGTCGGCATGGAAACCCTGCGCCGCCGCGTTGAACGTTTCGGAACGGTTCAGATGCCTCTGTCTTTGGCCGAGCTTTTGAATTTAAGCGAGCGCGATCTGGATATCCTGCAGGACGCGGTCGACGAAATCGAAAAGGCGGAGGCGGCGGCAAAGCTGGAACGTGCGGGGCGAAATCAACGGGGCGTATCAGGAAATCCTTGATTTGACGGCGCGTTTGATGCGCGCCGGCAAAAACTTAACGGATTTTCTGGATATTCCCCTGAAACGCCTGATACGGCTGACGGACATTGAGGTTGAACCATGAGCGACAAATTAAAATATGCTTTAGCGCTTGATTTAAAGGGCAATTTTGCGCGGATGACCGCATCGGCGCAAAAGGCGATGCAACGCTTTGCCCAATCCGGAGAAACGGGATTAAAGCGCATGGCCAAAGCAATGCCCGCCGTCGGCCGGGCCTTGGACAAGCTCGGCAACCGTTATACCGCTTTGATGACCGGCGGGACAATGTATGCGGCCGTTAAATCGGCGGCGGCAATGGAGGGGCGGCTGGTTCGTTTGGGGATTACAGCCGAAAAATCGGATGCGGAAATCAGAAAGCTGAACGAAAGCATTTACGCCGTTTCGCAGGAGCGAAGTATTAATATTGAACCCTCCGAATTGACCGCCGCCGTTGAACAGATCGTCGAAAAAACGGGCGATCTGGATTTGGCGGAAAAAAATCTGCGCAACATCGCTCTAGCGATTTCCGCAGCGGGGGTTGAGGGAAACGATGCCGGCAAAATGATCGGCGATATGTTTGAAAAGTTCGGAATCCGCGAAAGTGCCGACATGCTGAAGGGGCTTGATTTGATGACGAATCAGGGCAAGACCGGCGCTTTCACTCTGCGCGATCTGGCACAGCAGGGCGAGCGCGTGACGTCGGCGTATGCCGCGCTGGGCCGTCAGGGGGTGGGCGCATTGGGCGAAATGGGCGCGCTTTTGCAGATGATTAAAAAAGGCGTCGGGTCGCCCGAACAGGCCGCGACCGCGTTGGAAGCGTTCGTCCGCGCCCTGAACGACGCGCAGGTGCGTTCAAAGCTGGAAAAATCAGGAATCCAGCTGCTCGATCCGGAAGACCCGAAGCGTCTGCGTTCCGCGGTCGATATTATGAAGGATGTCATTAAGGTTTCAAAAGGAGACCTGAAAAACATTTCACGGGTCTTTAACGCGGAAGCTCAGCGTGCCTTTTCCGCCGTTTCGATTGAATATAAGCAAACCGGCGGATTTGAATCAATTGAAAGTTATCTGAACGCGCAGAGCGACGGAAAAACGCTGATTGAAGATTCCGCCCGTGCGGCGGCTACGTTTGAAAGAGTGGTGACATCGCTGAAAACCGCTGTTTCAAAATTTTCAAACGATGTCCTGGCTGAACCGATAAAAGAGCTGGCCGATGCATTGAATAAAATTGACCCGGAAACATTGAAAAGCGTCATTAAAACGGCGGCCGTCGGAATCGGTACCGTCGGCACAATGGTTGCCGGAAAGAAGTTGTGGGATATCGGGGCTGGTATTGTCGGAATGTTTCGTAAAAACAAGGGGAGAGCTTCTAATCCTCTTCTTTCGTCCGGCGGCGTTCAGCCGGTGTATGTAACGAACTTCGGTGAAATAGGGGGTGGATTTTCCGGCGGGCCATATGCCGGCGGGGTGAAAAAGGCCGGCCGGGCCGGACGTACGGCAAGAAGTGCGGTGCGGCAGAGTGCGAAAACAGCCCGGCAGGCGTCGGCCGCCGTCAAAGCCGGCCGTTTCGGAAAGGCAGGCGCTTTTTTAGGGAAAGGAGCCGGTTTTTTGGGAAAGGGGGCAAAATGGGGCGGAAAAATGCTTTCAAAAGCCGCCGTTCCCCTGATGCTGGCCGATGCGGGATATTCGCTTTATTCCGCGGAAAATAACGCTGACCGCGGCGATGCGCTGGGCGGTTTGGGCGGCACGCTCGGCGGCGCGAAAGCCGGCGCGCTTTTGGGAACAATGATTGCCCCGGGAATCGGTACGGCGGTCGGCGGTTTAATCGGCGGCGGCCTCGGGTACCTGAGCGGGTCATGGCTGGGGAAAAAGGTCGGCGGTTTGTTTGACAGCGACAAGCCGGCGGCACAGCCTGAAAAAAGCATTCAGAACGGCCCGATCCGCTTCGTCTTTGACAATGCGCCCGCCGGTCTGCGCATCAAGGAAAATCCGTTCGGATTTGATATTAAAATCAATACAGGATTGACGGAGGCGGCAGATGGCTGATTATTACCGTCAGGGCTCTTTCCGAGGCGTCGAATTTGAATACATTGAGGACGATTACGCCTATAAGGTCAAGGAAGCCGAGCAGAATTTGCTTTCATGCGATGAAACGACAGAAACGCTTGCCGCCGCGCCGCGCGAATTTGCCTTGATCGTCGCCGTTTTCGGGCGTGATGCCGTTAAAAAAAGAAATGACCTGATTAAGGCTTTGGAAGACACGTCGGCCGGGGTACTGATTCACCCGCAGTACGGCGAAATTTCGGTCAAGGTTTCGGACGCCGGATTCAGCGTTCATTCGGCGGCGGACAGCGGGAACTGGTTTGAATTTACAATCAATTTCATCAAAACGGATGACGACGCCGTCCGCCTGACCGTTCTGCCCGTCGCCGAACGGGCGGAACAAAAGCAGGAGGAGGCTGTTGAAAAAGCAAAAGAAGCGTTATCGGAGGAATCCGAAAAGAAAATTCAGGCCAAGGGCTGGCTTGACACGGTTGCCGATTCAACGGCGGCCTTTGCCGGCGAAGTGCTGAACGAAGTAAAAAAGGCTTTGGAAAAAGAAGTCCTGCCGTTCGGAGCTTTGGAAAAAATCAAGGGATCGGTTGACAGTATGGCGGGCGGATTATTGTCGCTGATAAATGCGCCGGGCATTTGGGCGTTGGAAATAACGGATTTACTGAATATCGACGGCGCGTCGTTTGAATTGTATGAACGGCTGGCATCGTTGTCGATGTCGCCGTCAAAGCCACAGTATCTGACCGAAACGCGCCGGCGCGCCGTTGAAAATCAGGAGGCCGTTTTAAGTCTTATTAAAACAGCGGCTGTTCTTCAGGGATTAAACAGGGCGGTTTCTTTTCGGACGGTTTCGGAAACGGAGGTTTCGGAGCGCATCGAACGGATGACGGCACTGGCCGAAAGCGTGATCGATTCCGAAGGGGTCAGTCCGGAGATGCAGCAGGCCTTTGAAACACTGCTTCAGACGTCCGTTGCGGTTTTGAAAAATGTCGGGACGGAACAGCGCACGCGTCATATTCCGGCGGCCGGAACAATCCCCGCCGTCGTCCTGCTGCATCAGGCGGGCGGGACGAAATTAATGCGTCAAAACGCCGATTTTGCCGCGCGGAACCATATCCGCCACCCTTTATTTGTCCCCGGCGGTTTCATAATGGAGGTTGTCGATGTCTGACAGGCTGGTTTTACAGACGGTTTCAAATAAGTTGTCCGGGTTTGATTTTATCAAAATTAAAAATCGGATTGACTGGCTCTCGGGATGCTTTGAACTGACGGCCCTGAACCGGTTAAGAGTTGATTTAACGCGCGTTAAATCGGCCGTTAAACAGGGCGATTTTATCCGGATCCTGCGGGACGGGGAACTGCGTTTGACGGGGTATATCGATCGCGTCGAAACGTTTTATGCCGGGCAGAAAAAAGGCATTAAAATCATCGGCCGGTCAAAAGCTGCCGATTTAACGGACTGCTCGGCGTTCGGCCTTGTGTACAGAAACCGTACCGCGCCGGAAATTATCGCCGATCTTTGCCAGCCGTTTAACATTTCACTGAAAACGGATTTAAAAGGCTTTGCCCGGTGGGATAATTTCACGGTCAATCCGTCGGAAACAATCGGCAACGCTTTGGCGCGGCTGGCTAGACGGACGAACGCGCTTTTGTTTTCTTCGGCTGACGGTTCGCTTTGTCTGACGCGCCGCTGCATGGCGAAAAAGACCGATTTATTACTGCAAAGCGGCAAAGGCGGAAATCTGACGGGCGGCGAAACGGAATTTTGTGCAGAAAACGAATTTTCAAAAGTGTCTTTAATCGGTCAAGGCGTTTTAGACGACGCGCACGATATTGACGCCATCCGTGCGCCGCTTTTATCCGCCGAATTTAACGACAGGCGGTATCGCACCCGCGTTGTTTATGCCGATGCCGTAACGGATGAGGCCTTGAAAAAAGAAATTGAACGTCTGAACAAAAACTGCCGCGTGATTTCCCTGACCGCCGCAGGGTGGTTCAACGTCGGTTTAAACACGCTGATCACGGCGCGCGACGAATGGCTCGGGCTTGACGGCAGCTGTCTGGTCGCGGGGATTGAAGACGTGTTCGACGAAACGGACGGACATCGCACAACGTTTGATCTGGAGGCCGCCAATGTTTGAAATGCTTCATAAAAAGCTGAAATCGCTTGTCCGGATCGGTAAAGTCGCTTTTGTCAGCGGCGGAAAAACGCAGTCCCTTCAGGTCGAAACGACCCGCGGCGAAACGCTGGATAACGTTAAATTCATTGAGCCCTACGGCTTTACGGCCGTTCCGTTAAACGGGGCAGAAACCGTTGTTTTGAACATTGGGGCCAACGGCGGGAATCCCGTCGCGCTTGTCGTTGGCGGGCGGCTTTTTCGCTTGCAGGATTTAAAACAGGGCGAAGTCGCATTGTACACGGACGAAGGCGACAAAATCCATTTAAAGCGCGGGCATGAAATCGCCGTCAAAGCAACAAAATTTGTCATTGACGCCGATGAGATTCAAATGAACGGCAAGGTCAGCATTTCAAAAACGCTGGACGTTGCAGAAAACATAAAAAGCAAGGCGGAAATCGCGGACAAAACAGGAAATATGACGGCGATCAGGACGGTTTATAACGCCCATACGCACAAAGATTCCGCAAACGCGCCGACCTCAGCCCCTTTAACGCCGATGGAGTAAAACATGACGCTTTATTTTGATACGTTGCCCGATTTAAGCGAGATTGACGATCCCCTCTTGGAAAGTATCCTTATTTCTTTGTTTACGGACAAATACGTTCCTGACGCCGACTTGCCGTATCAAACGGGGACGAACGGCGGCTGGCACGGCGATGCGGTTGCTTTGGAAACGCCGGCAGCGCAGACAGAAGAATATTCGTGGGGGTCGCGTCTGTGGACGTTGGAACGGGAAAAAATCAACGAAGAAACGCCTGCAAAAGTCAAAAGAATCGTTGAGGAGGCCTTGGAACCGCTTTTGCTTTTAAAGGAAATCAACGAGATCAGCGTTTCGGCCGAACGCTTCGGCGACGGTGTGGCTTTTACGGTTGCCGTCGATGCTTCGTCCGGCCGGCGGGATTTTGTCTTCAAAAACATAAAAGGATAACGCCATGCCTTATGAAATTCCGTCAATTGAAGAGCTGGTCAGAAAATACGAACAGGCTTATATCGCTCGCGTCCCCGCCGAAAAACAAATGCCTCTTTCCAAAATGAGGGCAAAAGCGCGCGCCCTGGCTCAGGCGGTCGGCGGCCTTTACGGATACGGGAGCTTTATTTTAAAGCAGATTATTCCACTGACAGCCGAGGCCGAATATCTGGATCTGCATGCTTCTGCCGCCGCCGTGTTCCGAAAATCCGCGGCGCAGGCTTTCGGAAAAATTGCCGTTACGGGCGCAAGCGGCAAAATCATTCGTGCAAACACGGTCTTAACGTTTACCGACGGGACGGCGTATGTCGTTTCGGCAGAGACGACGCTGGGCGCAGAGGAAACAAACGTTCCCGTCACGGCCGTTGATGCCGGGACGTCGGGCAACAGGACGGCCGGCGATGTTTTGACCTTTTCCGTTCCGATCCCCGGCGTTCAAAATCAGGCGTCCGTCGTTTCAATCGGCGGCGGAACGGACAAAGAAAAGGACGAGGATCTGCTTTACCGTTATCTGATGAAGGTCAGGAATCCGGCGCACGGCGGGTGCGACGCCGATTATGTCAATTGGGCTTTGTCCGTTCCCGGCGTGACGCGCTGTACGGTTTATCCGCATGAGCAGGGAATCGGCACGGTCGTTTTACGGATCATGTCCGACGGCATCGGTACGGGTCAGGCGGGCGCGGAAATCATCGAACGATGTGCCGAATATATCGAAAGCGTCCGTCCCGTCACGGCAAAACGAATCTTCATTCTCTCACCCGCGCCGGCGGCGGTTGATTTTACGATTTCAAACTTAAAACCCGATACGCAGGCCGTCCGCGATGAAATCAAAGCCGAGCTTTCCGACCTGTTCTTCCGCGAGGCGGTGCCCGGCGGAACAGTGCTGATTTCCCATATCCGTTCCGCGATTTCCGCGGCATACGGCGAAGAAGACCACGTCCTTGTGACGCCGGTTGAAAACGTGACGGCCGGCGCGAACGAGATTTTAACGCTGGGAGAAATCACATGGAGCTGAAACCGGCTTATTTTCAGGCTTTAGGCGCGTTGATGCCGAAAGGTAGGCTCTGGGAAGCCGACACGGACGGTGAACGGCACGCTGAAGCGGAGCTTCTGGCCGAAGCGCATGCTTTTTATGACAGGATTGCCGAGGAATCGGACGTACGCACGGCAACGTATCTGTTGCCCGAATGGGGCGAAGTGCTGGAGGTCGACGTCACAGGAAAGACGCTTCAGGCCGCCCGGTTTGATTTGAATTTAAAAAAGAACGCGCAAGGCGGCGCAACGCCCGAATATTTTAAACATCTGGCCAAAAGCTACGGGTACAACAGCGAATTGACCGAGTGTGTCCCGTTTGTCTGCGGCCTGTCCGAATGCGCCTCAAACGACGAGCTGGGCGAGGAAGAAACGATTTACGGCTGGTATTTGAAACTTTTGACCCCTGACGCCGTTGCTTTTCGGGCCAGCGAAAGCGAATGCGGCGACGATTTGGGGGCCGCTCCGCCCGATATCTCAGTCTTGAGTGAAATCCTCAAAAAATACAAACCTTCGCACACCTTTTTAAACATCAGCTTCCAATGACGGAGAATCAAAATGAAATACATAAAACCGATGAACGAAACAAATGAAGACGCCGGATATGTCAACGCCGACGTATCAATCGGCCGGCGCGGGTCGACAGTTCCGGCGGCGGCCGTTGAAGCCCCCCAGCGTGAGCTGGTACATTTGATTACATCGGCCGGTTTGACACCGGATGACACCGACAGAACTCAGGTAAAGCAGGCCATTGATGCTGTTGTCGCTGCGGCAATCGTCGGCAAGGCGGACGCTTCATCCATGACGTCGGCTCTGGCGGCGAAGGCGGATAAAACCGAAGCCGTCCTTTCCGCGACCATACGAACACTGGTCGTTTTGGAAAGTCAGGCGGCGTATGACGCTTTGACCGATGAACAGAAGGCTGATCCCTCTATTTTATACGCGATTAAAGGATAAGGCAATGAAGCTGGCAACCGTCAAACATTTTGTAGCTGAAAGCCGGATTTTGCGCCTGATGCTCGGCGGGTCGGTGGTCTGGGAATTGCCGAAAGTCACTAAGTCGTTAATTTTATGGTCTTCCACAAACTTTACGGTTCCGCAGGGCATTGTTTCCTTGAAAATCACGATGGCCGGCGGCGGGGGCGGTGCGGCCGGATCGATCGGAGCGGTGTATATTTGGGGTGGGGGCGGAGGCGGCGGGGGCGGAAGGGTTGTCAAAACATTTACTCCGGCCGAGCTTAACGAAATGCGCGGAAAGACCTTCGCTGTTCTTGTCGGAGCCGCCGGGCTTTATCAAGGAGATAATAACTGGGGAGGAAACGGAGGGACGTCTCAATTTCAATGTCCCGGCCTTTGGCCGACGGCTTATGGCGGCAACGGCGGTCAGACGGGTTCCCCGGGGGCCGGCGGCGCGGGAAGCGGCGGCGAAAACGGTGATGAGATTTTAACGGGAGGAAATGGCGGTACAGGAAGTGTCGGCGGGGCTCGGGGTTCAGGCGGACACGGACAGGAAGTCGGAGACGTTGCGGTTGCCGGGACGCATGGCTGCGGATGGGGCGGCGGGAACGGAATGCCGACGGGCCTGAATGGGGCTCAAGGAGCCGTTTTAATTGAATGGGAGGCTTACGAATGATGACAACTAATACAAATAGATGTGGGGGTGCAAGATACGATCGTCTGGTAGGAAGTAGCCAGCA
>USCC01000004.1 GCA_900553035.1 uncultured Rhodospirillaceae bacterium
GAGGCCCTTACCTCCCTGGAAAGCCTTTCCCCGGTCGCCGTGAGGGGCAACAACCCCGTGGGCCCCTACTACACCCCCCGGGACCGCCATGGAAACCCCATCAATATCCTCCCTGTGAAACCCAAAACCACGGACGCCTGTACCCAGTGCGGCCTGTGCGCCCGGGAATGTCCGACGGCCGCCATTCCGACAGGAAATCCGCGCATCACCATTCCCGGGAAATGTTTCATGTGTACGCGGTGTATCCATATCTGTCCGCAAAAGGCCCGCGCTTTGCCAACGCCGGTTCAGGCACACGTGACAGAGCTGCTTTCCCGAACCGTTCCGCCGCGGCCGGTGAATGAAACGTATCTGTGATGTAATATGATTACGAAATATCTTCCCTTTTTTGATTTGGCTCAGATTGCGGCCAGCGGCCAGTGTTTCCGGTTAAAGGCCGATGGAAACCGGCACACCGCCATTCATCGCGGTTTTCTTGTCGAGATTGAGCAGAACGGCCCTGAAACACGTTTCTTCTGTTCCGAAGACGATTTTGAAAACATCTGGAAAGACTATTTCGATCTGGACACGGATTACGGTCTTTTTCAGGCTTCGGTGCGCGGGGATGTGTTTCTGGAAAACGCCGCCGAATTCGGAAAAGGCATCCGTATCCTGAAGCAGGATCCATGGGAAATGATCTGCACATTCATCATTTCCCAGAACCGCAATATCCCGGCCATCCGGAAAAGTGTGGAGGCTCTGTGCCGCCTGTTCGGAGAATTATGCCGGCACGGAGACGGGACGTACTACTCCGCCTTCCCGTCCGCCGAACGCCTGCACACACTGAATGCCCGGGAAAAAGAAGCCTTCCGGACACAGGCGTCTCTGGGTTACCGTGACAAATTTATTTTACAGGCGGCGGCCGAAGTGGCGGAAAAAAGGTTTTCACCCGAAGACGCCGCATTGCTACCGAACGACGCGCTTTACCGCCGTCTGACAGCTCTGCACGGCGTCGGCCCGAAAGTGGCTTCCTGCATCATGCTTTACGGTTTTCACCGCTTGGATTCTTTTCCGGTTGACGTATGGATTAAACGGATTGTGGATGAAGTGTACGGCGGCGTTTTCGATCCCGCACGGCACGAAGGCTTTCAAGGCGTCATTCAGCAGTACATGTTCCACTATTACCGTAGCCTTCAGCAAAAGAAACGGGTTCCTCCCCAAAACGGACGGAGCCTTATTTAAAAAGGAAAGGAAGAAATATGCTGTCAAAGGCAATCCTGTATGTAAAATCTTTTTTTTGCGCGCCTGGATGCCCTGTTTTTTCTGCGTCCGGATGCTCTGCTCGCAAAAAAGAAAAAGAAACTTCAGATGCGTTTTCTGTTCTTCCTTTTTCTGCTCTCGGCCGTTGATCCCTTCGTATATATCGTCTTTCCTTTCGGACAATTCATCAATCTATACATGTATTTCCAGTTCGGCTTCTTGCCAGTCTTTATTTTCATAATATTTTCCTTACTCCCAAACTTCGCCATTGGGTGTTTGTACAGGTTATTCACTTGAAACGCTTTGAAAAATTTATCAAATATTATTTTATACTTTGTGCGATTATGGAAGTTTATTTATTTCGCCATGTGCTTATAACGTCCTTTCATGACACCCGTTGTATTTACTGGCAGGCTGTTGGTTTTATTGCCTACCGCTCTACTTTTCATCTCCTCCTTCCCGTTTATATCTGGACTTTCCTTAAAATCCGTTCCTCTCCCGACGAACCCTTTTTTCAAGCCCCTCACACCCGCCGTGACATGGACTCTCTTTTATATATTCACCTGCAACCTTTTCGCAGTTGTCGACTGGTTTTCTCTAGGCGCGTATGCAGATTTCAGCGCAAACAATATTTTTAATCTTCGGCTTGATCTGATTTTGTACATAGCCCTTTTCCGCCATTTTATACCCTGCTTTAACCGCCGGATAATCTTCAACGCCGAAACGACACGCCTTTCCCCGAATCATTTCGTAAGCTTCCGAATCGTCCCGGAGTTTCGGGCACTCCGGCCGAATGGGCAAAAGAACCAGACAGGAAATTCCAAACAACATCATAATCCGCCGGGGCTTGCTTCCCACCCCATTTTCCTTTTGGAAAAACGGCAAAAGACTTATATAGTAAGAAAAACCATTTTTCAGAGGTCGACATGATAACGGAATTTTTTAAACCGGCGACCGTTGCCGAAGCCGTTGAACTGAAACGGAAAAACCCCGACGCTCTTTTCATGGCGGGAGGCTCCTGGATCAATTCATCCCGTTCGGGGCTGAACCCGGAAAAGGCCATCAGCGTCACCGGCCTGAACCTGACAAACATCGAAAAGGCCAATGATGTTCTTTCTGTCGGCGCGGCGGTCACGCTTCAGGAGCTGGCCGATTTCCCCCTGACGCCCAAAGCGGTTCGGGAAAACCTGATGTCTTTCCGCAACCGCAATATCCGCAACCAGGGAACACTGGCCGGCGCGATTGCGGCCAAACAGCCCGCGTTCCAAATCATTCCGCTGATGATTGCTCTGCAGGCGGAACTTATCCTGGCCAACGGGAAAATTGTTTCCGTTGAGGAATACGTCCTTGGCCCGTCGGACGATCTGATTCTGAGCGTGCGCCTTCCGCTGGGGGCAAAAGCGGCCTCGGCGAAACATTCCGTGACGGAACGCGGCGTTTGCCTGGTTTCCGTTGCCGCCGGCATCCGAAACGCGGAAACCGTTCTGGCCATTGCGCAGGACGGCGGCAAAATCGAACGTCTGCATTTGATTGAACAGGCACTGAAGAGCCGAAACATCACGGATCGCGACGCTCTGGCTCGGTTGATTTCCGAAAATGTCGACTCTTTCGACGATTACCGGACGTCGGCGGAATTCAAGGCCTATCAGATCGGCGTTCTGCTGTCGGATTGCCTGCTGTCTCTGGCGGAGGAAAAAGAATGAAAGTGAATTTTACCCTTAACGGGCTGCGCAAAACCATTCATGCGGAACCGGGCGAAAATGTTCAGAAGCTGCTTCAGCGTCTGGGGTGCCTTTCCGTACGCGACAGCGATGACCATCAGGGATTCTGCGGTTCGGATACCGTTATCCTGAATGGAAAGACGATCAACGCCGGCCTTTTGATTGCGGCTCAGATTGAAGACGCGGATATCCGCACGATTGAATCCGTTACGCCGGGTCGCGGTCTTTCCGCCGTTCAGTCTGCCATGGTTGACTGCGGCCTTGTCCAGTCCGGCTACAACTCGCCGGCGGCCGCGCTGATGCTGACCAGCCTTCTGGAACGGGTTCCGCATCCGACACGTGAAGATATCCGGGATGCTCTCTCCGCACTGTTCAGCCGTTCGGCCGGATATGAGCCTTTTTTCAAAGCCGTTGATCTGGCCGTCAAACGGATGAACGCTCCGGAGGCTCGGCCCGAAGGATATCAGGAATTCCGCCCTGACCTGCGCGAAGTCGGGAAAGTGCGCCGCAAAATCGACGCGCACCAGCTGGTTGCCGGGCACAAGGCATTTGTCGAAGACATGGTGGAACCGGGCGCGTGCATCCTGAAAATGCTTCAAAGCCCCCACGCTCACGCCTATATTAAAACCATTAATATTTCCGAAGCCGAAAAGGTACCGGGCGTCGTCACCATTATCACCTGCGAAAACTGCCCCGACGTTTATTACACGAACGCCGGACAGGGCGCACCGGAACCTTCGCCGCACGACCGCCGTCTGTTCAACCGGAAGCTCTGTTATGTCGGCGACCGCGTCGCGGCCGTTGTGGCAGAAACCGAAGAAGCCGCCAATGAAGCTCTGGCAAAAATCAAGGTTGAATACGACGTCCTCAAACCCGTCTTCACCTGGGACGAAGCACAGGCGCCGGACGCGCCGATTCTCCATAAGGGGCACGTCACCTATGGCGTCGGTGCCCCTGCGGATCTGGATGAATACAACAAAAACGCCGATCCGCGCGACGGAGAAATCCATTATCCGTTCCCCATTCACGCCGATCCGCATCACAATCTGGCGGCCAGCGTGAAAGGCGGTATCGGCGACGTTGAAAAAGGGTTCAAGGAAGCCGACGTCATTATTGACCGGACATTTTCAACAACCCAGATTCAATGTACGCCGACAGAACCGCACGTCGTCTTTACAAAAATGCAGGGCGACCGTCTGGTTATTCATGCTTCGACACAGGTTCCCTTCCATCTGCGCCGGATTGTCGCCAAAATTCTGGGCATTCCCGAAACGAAGATTCACGTCATCAAGGAACGTGTCGGCGGCGGGTTCGGTTCAAAACAGGACGTCATTCTGGAAGACGTCGCCGCCGTGGCGACCTACCGGACGGGTCGGCCTGTGTATTACCGCTATACCCGGGCGCAGGAATTCAACACGTGTTCGTCACGCAAGCCCATGCGCGTCCGTGTCCGCATCGGCGCGAAAAAGGATGGCACCTTCACGGCCATTCAAATGGACAACGAAGCGAACACCGGGCCGTTCGGCGCGCACGCCCTGACCGTTCCGATGAATGCGTGTTCAAAAAACCTGCCGCTGTTCCTGTGCGACAACATGTACTTCACGGTTCGGATTTATTATTCCAACATCATGCCGACCGGTGCCTATCAGGGATACGGAGCGCCGAAAGGGGCTTTTGCTCTGCAGTGTACGGTCGCCGAACTGGCCGAACAGCTGGGTATGGATCAGATTGACCTTCTGCGCAAAAACATGGTGAAAGAAGGGGCAATGCTGGAAATCCTGCGCTGTCTGGGCGAAGGCCGGGAAGGAACGCCCGCGCTGGTGAAAAGTTGCGGTCTTGACAAGGCTCTGACGCAGGGGATGGACATGATTCACTGGGGTCGGGAAGAAGTGTCGGATGATCCCGATGTCAAAATCGGAAAAGGCGTCGCCATCATCCAGCAGGGGTCGGGTCTTCCGGGACTGGATCATTCAAACGCCCATATCCTGATGCTGGCCGACGGCGGTTTTTCGCTTCATTCCGGTGCGGCGGATATCGGTACAGGGCTGGACACCGTCATGGCGAAATGCGCGGCCGAAGTCCTATGTGTCCCCCTGTCTCAGGTGACGGTCATGTCCGGCGACACCGACCACACCCCGTTTGATACGGGCGCCTATGCTTCAAGCGGGACCTTCTTCAGCGGCAACGCGGCACGCCTGGCGGCCGAAGACATGAAGAAGAAAATCCTGGAAAAGGCCGCTGAATTTCTGGAAGAACCCGTAGAAGACCTTGAAATTGTCTATCCGGCAACGGTCAAGGGCAAAAAAGGCAAAATCACCTATGCCGACATGGCATACCGGACGACGACGGGACATGGTTCAGGCCAGCTTCAGGGGATCGGCTCCTTTGTGACTGAAAACCACGCGATTCCGTATGGCGCTTATTTTGCCGAAGTCGGCGTCAACACGCGGACGGGCCATATTGACGTCCGCAAATTCTATGCTCTGCAGGACTGCGGAACCCCCATCAATCCGGAACTGGCCGAAGGGCAGGTATTCGGCGGCGTTCTGAAGTCCATCGGGCATTCGCTGTACGAAGGCATCATCCTGGATGACGCGGGGCGTCCGCTGAACGACAATCTGCAGGATTACAACGCGCCGACGATTTATGATCTGCCAAAGGACTTCAAAGCGCCGATGGTCTTTACCGAAGACCCCGACGGTCCTTACGGCGGCAAGTCGATTTCCGAACTGGCCACGAACGGAGCCGCACCGGCTCTGGCAATTGCGATCCACAATGCGTGCGGCGTATGGATTCGCGACTGGCCGTTCTCGGCGGAAAAGATTCTGCGGGGATTGGGAAAAATATAAAAGAAAGGCTCCGGAAACGGAGCCTTTTCCGTCTTCCGCCTTCTCTTCTGTTTTTCGGGTAAAAGACGGAGCAAAAACTTCTTTTCCGGTGTCAAAGGATGAGAGGGAAGCTCCGGTCTTTTGAAAGAGGGGCGCCGACTCCGCTGTCATCTCGTCCGTTTTGCCCGGGGATCAGTCGAAAAACGAACGGTTTTTGTTGACGGTATAAATTTCCCCGGCATCCGGCAGATTGTAATAAACATACATGACATTCTGTGCCTCTTCCTGCCACGGACTGAATTTTCCGACAACATCACGGCTGAGGTTCCGGGTGAAGACGGAACGGATTGTCCTGTCAATGCTACGGCTGAAGGCGTCGCGAAACGCCGGGTGGGAAATGATGTTCATGACCACGATTCCCCTGTCCTTTAAAGCTTCACGGACACGCGTGAAGTATTCCTGCGTCACCAGCGTAATCGGAATCTGGTGGCGCGACGAGTACGTGTCCAGAATGATCAGGTCATACTTTTCGGGCGTTTCCTTCAGAAACTGGTTCGCGTCCTGCACAATGAACTTTTTATTCGCGGACAGCTTACGTTTCAGGAAAATTTCTTCGGAAATCTCCAGAAGGCTGTCGTCAACATCAATGTACGTATAATCGTGGAACGTATCGTCCAGCCCCATCGTAAAGCCTCCGGCGCCCAGCACAAGCACCTTTTTTCTTTCTGTCTCCGGCAGATGAGCGATGAAGTTGTCTTCCACATAGCGGACATAATCAAACATCAGGTCTTTATCGGATGAAATCTTGGAAGAATAACTGCCGTTCACACTCAGGATTTTTGACTTTCCGCCATCCGCTTCCAGCAGAGCGACCGTTGATACGGCGTTGTTTTCCACAACACTGAGGAACTCGCGCAGAACCCTGTCCGAATTCACGGCCACCGTAACAAACAGAATCACGAACACGGCAAAATAGAACCCGACCCGGGGGATCAGGCGCGGCCTGAAAAACAGAAGCGATGCCGTCAGCGTCAGAAGGACGATCAGCATCAGCGTATGGTTCACCCCAATGAACGGCATCAGAATCAGCGTGGTCAGCAAAGACCCCAGAACCGAACCGACCGTATCGACCGCCATGACTTTGCCGGTATAATTCCGGTTTGAATGATGCAGATACCGGCTGGCCACAGAAGTAATTTTTCCGAACAGATACGAGGAAAAGGAAAGAAGCGCCAGCGAATAAAGGAACGTCTGCGCGATATGGGAGCTCACCCCGACAGCGGCCATGCCCTGAAAATAAAACGTCACGAACACAAGGCTGCCGCTCAGCAGCACCATGACGGCGATCAGAAACAGATCAAGCGTAATGTTTTTCCGGACGGACACCTCCGCGAACCGCATGACCGATCCCCGGTAATATCCGACCGACATGAAAGCCAGCACGATCCCGATGACAATCGACGTCGGAAGCGTCCCACTGCCGACAAAGTTGCTGAGCTGCCGCAAAACGACAAGTTCCAGGGAAAGACCGGCGTATCCGACGGTAAAAATAAGGAAAAGCAAAACGGATTTAAATTTAAGCGTCATTGAAAACCTGAATAAAAAAAGAACCTTGGTGTATTACATTCGCCGTCCTAAATAAAGTCAATTGAATTTTAAATGACAGCGGCCGTTTTATTTCAGACAGGCCCGCAGGGCAAGCACGGCCAGAGCGGCCGTTTCGGCTCGCAGGATCCGAGGCCCGAGACTGACGGCCGCCGTACGCGGCGCCCGAGCGATCAGGGCGCGCTCTGTTTCGGAAAACCCGCCTTCCGGCCCCACAAGGAAAGCCGCTCCGCCTTCCGCTTCAGACAGAACTTCAGCCGCCGGACGCCCTTCCCCACTTTCATCCAGGTGAAGCATCCGCGGCGATTCTTCGTTCCGGGCGAACAACATGTCCTTCAGGGAAACCGGCTCCGCTACCTCCGGAATATCCAGACGGCGGCACTGTTCAGCCGCCTCAACAGCGATGGCGCGCAGACGATCCGTATTGACCCGCGACGCGGCGGTAAATTCGGTCATTACCGGACAGATCAGCGTCGCGCCCAGCTCTGTCGCCTTCTCGACCACCAGATCCGTGCAGTCCCGCTTCAGCGGCGCAAAGTACAGACGCACGTCTTCTGCCGGCGGCTGGGGCCGCAACAGCTTTTCGACCGCCGCCCGCCCGTTTTTTTTATCCAACTGCACGATACGGCCGGCAAATTCACCCTCCCGGCCATTGAAAAGAAAAAGGCCGCGCCCTTCGGCAACCCGCAGGACGTTCCGCAGATAATGAACCTGTTCGGCGGAAAGGGGGACCTCACCGCCGGGAACCAGCGGTTCAGGCGTAAAAAGACGGATCTGCATGAAAGGCTACCCCGCCGCTGCAGAAATGTATTTGTTCACGTCAACCTCGTCAATCTGTTCAGGCTTCATGTACTGCTCGGCGTATTCCCTGTAAACGCCCGATTTCAGGAACAGTTCGAACAAATCCGGATCCAGATGGCCGCCTTTGGCCATTTTTGACATGATGTCCACCGTTTCGCTGAGCGTCTTGATTTTCTTATACGGCCGGTCGCTGGAAGTCAGAGCCTCGAAAACATCTGCCATGCCCATGATGCGGGCCGGGACGGACATCTGATCGCGCTTCAGGCCGTTCGGAAAACCCGTTCCGTCCATGTGTTCATGATGGCCGCCCGCGTATTCCGCCACCTGGCTGATACTGCCGGGGAAAGGAATGGCCTTCAGCATTTCAATCGTCATATCAATGTGGCTGTTAATCTTGCGGCTTTCCTCTTTTGTCAGAGTCCCGCGGGGAATCGTCAGGTTATAGACTTCACCGCGGTTGTAACCGCCGAAGACATGGTCGGGGCGATCCTCCAGCAACGGTTCGCGCGGATTGGAGGGCGGCGGCATATTCTCCCTGATCCGGTTGCGTTCGTCCCATGACAGGCCGAGCGTCTTGTCGAAATGGCGGTAATATGTTCTTTGCGCAATCCGGCGGATGCGTGCGATTTCATCCTCGCTCAGCGGAACGTCGCCGACATTGCTTTTGGCCAGAAGAGCGAAATCGTCCTCAAGGCTTTTGACCCGGGCTGAAAATTCCTTCAGCAGTTCTTCCTTCGGCGCGGTGCCGGCCAGCCGTTTTTTCAGATAATCGATATGTGCGTCGCGGCGCAGAATTTCAAAACGGGCGCGGATATCATGAATACGGTTGGAAATGGTTTCCAGCTTTGTCGCCTTGTCCAGCACATATTCCGGCGTCGTCACCTTGCCGCAGTCATGAAGCCACGAGGCCAGATGGAAAGCGTACCATTCGTCCTCGTTCATTTCAAAATCCCTGAACGGCCCGTCGGCATCCATCACGGCGGCCATGGCCAGCATGCGCGCAATGACCGGGACGCGCTGACAGTGAGCGCCGGTATAGGGTGATTTATCGTCAATTGCGCGGGCGATGACCTCCAGAAACGCCTCAAGGACGTTCCGCTGAGATTCGACCAGAAGCTGATTATCAATGGCAACAGCCGCGTGCGATCCCAGAGCCTCGATCACCTTCTGCGCCGGTTTTGAAAACGGGATCGTTTCCCCGATACTTGTCCGTGCGTTGATCAGCTGAAGTACGGCAACGACTTCGCCCGACCGTGTTTTCAGGGGAAGGGTCAGGAACGATTTCGACCGGTAACCGGTCTTCCGGTCGAATTTCTGTGTTCCGGAAAAATCGAACTGATCCGTGTCGTAGGCATCGGGAATATTGACGATTTCCCCCGTCAGCGCCGCGTACGTTGATACGTTTGAAAAATTCGGTTCGTTCGTTTCGGGATCATACAGGTGCAGCGGCGGGAACGGCACGTCCTTCTTATCGGAGGTGCCCCCCATTTTAATACCCAGCTTGTCATTGTGCAGAATCGAAAAGATCAGCTGCTTTTCGCGCTTATCCAGAAAGTAAAGCGTACCGCCTTCGGCATTGCAGAGCTCCTTGGCAGCGGACAGGATGTTTTCCAGAAGGACGTCCATATCCTGTTCGGCGGACAGCGAAATACCTATTTCGAAAAGCCTTTGCATTTCCGAAGCGGACAGAGAGACCATTTCATTATCGCCGACCGTTTCCATTTTTCCACCGTTTTGAAAGCCTTTGAAAGTATTATCTCATTTTACGGTTTTGGAGTCAAAACCATTAAGGTTGCGGATTTATGACAATCGGGATGTCCGCATCCGCGCGGTACCGGCGCTCAGGAACAGAGCCGACCGTACTTTCCCTTCCGCAGCGCTTTAATACAAAAAAAATTAAGGGACATAGACCGGTTAAGCGTGTAAAATGAAACCGACATTTACCACAGGGAAGAACAAAAATGGCTTTTTTTTCTCAGAAAAACGCAGCGGCGCCCAAAAATGAAAGCCGCCGCACCGCCAATGAGGACGAAGGGGAAAAAAATGAAACAGCGGCAGGGTACGGCACAAACCTGATTGCTGCCGGGGCTCTGGTTTACATTGTCTGCTTCACATGTCTCCTGACCTTTTCGTACCAGGCGGGAAAATTCATTGAATACCGTATTCCCCTTTTCCTGATGCAGACACAGGTGTCCGCCCTTCTGATCAATTCGTCTGTGCTGACGCTGGCCGTGCTGTCGGCGTTTGTCCTCCAGCTTTCGCTCGGCATAGCGCACGCCGTCACGCCTCTGGGACGAAGCCGGCGCATCAGCTACTTCTTTTCGGTGCTGGCGACTCTGGCTGTCGGTATTTATCTGGGGACGCTGTTCATTCACACCCTGCGCGGCGGACGTTTCTTCTTTGAATCCATTTACATCCTCATCCTTTACATCGCCGTTTTCATCCCTCATTTCCGGGCGGGGAAAAGCCCCCTGGCACACAGCTTTGTTTCAGCGGGTTTCATTGTCATCCTGATTGTCACGGCGTTTTACGGCGGTATTGCTTCGGCAAAGATTGAAGACAAACTGACGACATCCGTCGGCGGTGAAACATACGCCCTGGCCGCGGCACAGTCGGATAAAATCATTCTTTCCAGCTATGACACGCGGCGGAACCGTTTCTCCGGACGGCTGATGATTTTAACGCCGGAAGAAAACGCCCGACTGACATTCATTCATATTCCTTCAGCAACGGGAAGACTGCAGCAATGACCGAACGAAAAAAATTAAGCGACGCCGTCACCTTTCTGATTGAACGGGCACACCGTCACGGAGCGGAAAGTGCCGAATCCTTCGGCGTTGACAGCCTGTCAATGTCGGCGGAATGCCGTCTTCAGAAAACGGAATCACTGGAATATGCCCAGACTTCCGGCGTTGACCTGCGTGTTTTCGTCGGGCGGCGGCAGGCGGTTGTTTCTTCGTCCATCCTGGATGAAAAGACACTGGACGAGCTGGCGGAACGCGCCGTGGAAATGGCTCGAGCCGTTCCCGAAGATCCTTACTGCGGGCTGGCTGACCCGGCGTTGTTGGCAACGGAATTCCCGGACGCGGATCTATGCGATCCGTATGTCCCGACCCCGGAAAAGCTTCTGGAAACGGCCATGATTGCCGAAGAAGCCGCCCTGAGCGTCCCCGGCGTCACGAACTCCAGCGGTGCGGGGGCGTCGTATGACGGTTCGGAAATCATCATGGCATCCACATCCGGTTTTTTCCGCAGTTACCGCCGTTCGGGTTCGTCTTTCAGCGTATCGGTCGTTGCGGAGGACAAAAACGGCCTGAAGGAAACGGATTACGACTTTTCCAGCGCTGTTTATTTTTCCGACCTTGAACCGACAGAGGCCATTGGAAAACGCGCCGGGGAACGGACTGTCCGACGTCTGGGCGCCCGCAAGATCGATTCCGGCCGCATGAGCATTCTTCTGGAACCCCGGCTGGCGAAAGGTCTTGTCGGAACATTCGCGTCGGCCATTAACGGCGCGGCCGTGGCACGAGGGACTTCGTTCCTGAAGGATTCGTTGGAGGCTCCGGTTTTTGCGGACAACGTTTCCATTCTGGAAGACCCGCACCGCCGGCGCGGCCCCGCCTCGCGCCCGTGTGATGCTGAAGGCCTGCCAACCCGGGAGAGAGCTCTGGTAGACAGAGGCATTCTGACGACATGGCTACTGGATCTCCGTTCGGCACGGCAACTGGCCCTGGAACCGACGGGGCACGCCGCGCGCGGGCTGGGCGGTATCCCGCATCCGTCCGCATCAAACCTGACTCTGGCGGGGGGAACCCTGACCCCGGAAGAACTGATGGCCGATATTACGCACGGCCTTTACCTGACGAACCTGTTCGGTCAGGGAATCAACATGATCACCGGCGACTACAGCCGCGGAGCATCGGGTTTTTTAATTGAAAACGGAAAAATCACCCTTCCCGTCCATGAAATAACGGTTGCGGGAAACCTGAAAGACATGTTCCGCCGTCTGGTACCGGCGAACGATATCGAACTGCGGAGCGCCGTCCGGGCTCCCACGGTTCGTCTGGACGACATCTCGGTTGCGGGGAAATGACAATGGCTCTGAATGCATTTGAAGGACTGGAACTCTGGCGCCGGGCAATGGCTGAAATCGTCCGGAAGAATGACAGTGCCTCTGATCTGTCGGCTCGGCAGACCGCGGTTCTGTTGCATGTCTACCTGACGCCGCCGCCGCATACGATCCGCGCTCTGGCCACCGGGTTGAACATCTCCAAACCGGCCGTATCCCGCGCTGTGGATCGGCTGAGCATACTGGGCTTCCTCAAGCGTCAGACCGACGAGGTCGACCGCCGGAGCGTCAACCTCTCGCGGACTATTGAAGGCGCTATGTACGTCAGCGGGCTGGGAGACATCATTGCCAGAGAATCCCGCGCCATAAGAAACCCGCTGGAAGAAAACGACGCCTGAAAAAAGTATCGCACGTGCTTCCTTTCCGCGGCGACGTTCCATCAAGCCGGCTTCCATCTTGGCAGGAACAGCCGGGCGGCGCTCTCTGCAAAGCCTCTTTTTAAAAATGAAACGCTTCCGACCGCAGTGGAAAAAGAGTTCTGTATGGAATACCGTATTCTTCCTCTGCCGGATCCGTTTCCGGCTCAGGGTTCGGCCGCAACACAAGCGCCGTTTCGGACTCTGTTCGTCATTCTGCCCCCCGCACCCGCCCGGAGATAAAAAAAACGGGCGGTATTTTCATCCGCCCGTTTCAAATTCCGAAATTGTTACTTTATTACAGAATTGATTGTTTTCCCGGCCAGGAACGAATCAATGTTGTCATTCGTCGTTTTTAAAATCCGGTGCACGGCGTCAATCGAATTGAATGCGACATGCGGCGTGACCACGACGTTGCGCAACTGAAGCAGGCGGTGGTTGATCAGCGAACGCAGCAGAGAATCCGCGCCCTGAGACTTGGCAGAACGCAGGTACATATCATCATGAATAACCGCTGTTTCGTATTCCAAAACATCCAGCCCCGCGCCACCGACCTTTCCGCTGGCCAGCGCACGGTACAGAGCTTCCGTGTCAATCAGTTCGCCGCGCGCCGTATTGACGATAACGACGCCGTCCTTCATCTTTTTAAAGGCTTCTCTGTCCAGCAGATGGTAGTTTTCCTTCGTCAGAGGGCAATGCAGGGAAATGATGTCGGAGCGTTCCAACAGTTCATCGACCGGAACGTATTCAAATCCCATTTCCCGAGCCGCCTGTTCGTTCGGATACGGATCACTGGCCAGGACTTTCATATCAAACCCTTTGGCGATCCGGATTGCGTAACGTCCGATGGCGCCGGTGCCGATAATGCCGATTGTCCGCTCTTTCAGGTCAAAGCCGAGATAGCTGTCCATCTCGACGCTGCCGTCCTGCATGTCGCGGAAGGAATCGCAGATTTTGCGCGTCACGGCGATCAGCAGGCCGAATGCATATTCCGCCACCGTCGAATCGCCGTACCCCGGGACGTTGACGACCTGTATTCCATGTGAACGGCAGTAATCCAGATTAACATTGTTGTAGCCGGTCGAACGCACCGCGACCAGTTTCAATCCGGGGAACTGAGAGAGTACTTTGTCGCTGACATCAATGGAGGAAACAAAAACGGAAATGATTTCAGCATCACGGATCGCCGCCAGATCCGCCTCGTCCAGTGCGTCCGGACTTTTATCAAGAAAAATCTGCTCGGCTTCCGCATTCAGGGGGTGGGATTCGTAATATTTCCGCGTGATTTCATCAACGTTAAAATAAACGACTTTTGTCATGAATCGATTCCTTTCTGCTGTACGCTGTCGAGTATAACACAAAAAAGCGTATGATCCATATCACGATTCGGATAGTTTCAGCCCGGCCTGTTTTCCTGTTCTTCCAGCCGACGATCCCAACGCCGCAGAACGCCTGAACGCCCCAAGCCGTGGAAACAGGCCGATACAATCAGGAGATATCCCGCCGTCATGTGAATCGTCTTTAAAATGCTCCGGACATCCGCAGAAACATACGGCTTCAGGAAAGACCGCAGTTCAATCGCGATAAAGGCGACAGCCAGACAGCCGACAACCATGGCGCTCCAGAACCGGAAATGAGAGGAAATTCTTATCAGGAAAGCGACGAACCGGCGTTTCATCAGGCGCTCTCCTGCCGATACGACGCCAGGAAATCCTTCAGCCGACGCATCGCCTTTTCCAGATCA
This sequence comes from uncultured Rhodospirillaceae bacterium, assembly GCA_900553035.1. Classification (GTDB taxonomy): domain Bacteria; phylum Pseudomonadota; class Alphaproteobacteria; order CAAGCB01; family CAG-977; genus CAG-977. The sequence goes on from USCC01000004.1 coordinate 14,424, forward strand.
TCCTCGCGCGGCAGAAAAACCACGCGGAAATGGTCGGGATGCTCCCAGTTGAAACCACGGCCGTGAACCAGCAGAATCCGCTTGTCCATCAGCAGGTCAAGAATGAATTTCTGGTCGTCGAAAATATTGAATTTCACCGTATCGATTTTGGGGAACATATACAGCGATCCCATGGCCTTGACACAGGAAATCCCCGGGATATCCGTCAGAAGCCGGTGACACAGGTTCCTCTGTTCATACAGGCGGCCGCCCGGCGCGACCAGATCCCTGATGCTCTGATATCCGCCCAGAGCCGTCTGAACGGCATACTGGCCGGGCACGTTGCTGCACAGACGCATGTTGGCCAGCATGTCCAGGCCGTCGATGTAGTCTTCGGCGATTTTCCGGTTGCCGCTCAGAACCATCCAGGCGGCGCGGAATCCGGCGGCGCGATAGTTCTTTGACACACCGTTGTACGTCACACAGAAAACGTTTGCCCCCAACGACGCCGGCGAAATATGCACCGCCCCGTCATACAGGATTTTGTCATAGATTTCGTCACAGAACAGAGCCAGCTGATGTTTTTCAGCCAGTTCGACGATTTTTTCAACGATTTCCCGGGGATAAACGGCGCCGGTCGGGTTGTTCGGATTGATGACGACGATGCCTTTGGTCCGGGGGGTGATTTTGGCTTCCATATCAGCCAGATCGGGCATCCAGCCGGATTCCTCGTCACACAGGTAATGCACCGGGCGCCCGCCGGCCAGCCGGATGGCCGCCGTCCACAGCGGATAATCCGGTGAGGGCACCAGAATTTCATCTCCGTCGTCCAGAAAGGCTTCCATGCTCAGAAGAATCAGATCGCTGACCCCGTTGCCCAGATAGATATCGTTGATCTGCACTCCGTCAATTTTCTTTTCCTGGCAGTAATGCATGACAGCCTTGCGAGCCGGAAAAATGCCTTTTGAATCGGAATACCCGTCCGCAAACGGCATGTTCAGAATCATATCCTTGACGATTTCCTCGGGCGCGGAAAAACCAAAAGCCGCCGGGTTGCCGATATTCAGCTTCAGGATTTTGTACCCGGCCTCTTCCAGCTGATTGGCCGCCTTCAGCACGGGGCCGCGGATTTCATAACAGACGCCGTTCAGACGCGGCGATTTGTGAAACTCTCTCATTAAAAACACCTCTTCTGCGAAGGTTATCAGGATAAGACTTTCCCCGGATGAATGAAAGGAGTTTTATTCGGCGTGCTCCAGATACTTCCGGTAAACAACGTAATCCGACAGGGTCATCGACGGCAGGAATTCCAGCTGTCCCTCCCCGTTCCATGCGCCTTTCAGGATCTGGTAGTCGGTGAAAATATTGTTGCCGTGAACGAATATCTCGCCTTCTCTTTCGTTCGGATTGACAACGCGGTATCCCAGCGCGGCGGCCAGAGCCTTGCCGATGGCGTAATGAGAAACCGCCGGATACCGGTCAAGCCCCGCGGACAGTTCCGGATCCGGAACCGTTTCATACATAATAAAAGGAACGGACGCCGTTTCGCGATTCAGGATATTGTGCCCGTAAACACCGTGCAGTCCCAGAAGCTGACCGTGATCAGAGGTCATCATGAACAGGGCATTCTTCCGATCCTTGGCCAGAAATTCCTGAAAAATCCGGTACAGGACGTCGTCGGTGTAAAGGACGGCGTTGTCATAGGTATTGACCAGACGGCGTTCGCGTGTCGGCGCATCCGCCGGGTAAACGTCAAACTCGTTTCCCCGGTGGGCATAATTTCCCTCATAAGGGCTGTGCGGCGAACGGAAATGCAGGACGACAAAATGCCGTCCCTGCGAGACGTCCAGATTTTTAAAGACCTCAAGCAGGTGGTCTTCGCGATACTTTCCGAAATCATACACTTCGCTTTCGTATGTGCGGACATCATCAATGTAGGGCACGCCGATATGTGCGGTGTTTTTTCCGTCCTGCACCGAAATCCAGTGCGTCCGGTAGCCGGCTTCACGAGCCAGCCGGAACAGGTTCGCGCGTTCGCCATACAGGACGTCCAGGTTTCCGGGTTCGCGCATCAGGTTGAAAAACAAAGGAAGCGCCGAATGGGTCGAAACCGCACCGGACAGGGCTTCCTTATGGAAAAAACCGGGCGTTCCCTTCAGCGAATCCAGACGGGGCGTTGTCGGGCGGTCATAACCGAACAGGCTCATATGGGCGGGCGTCAGGCTTTCGCCCATGACAAAAACGATCAGATCCGGCTTCGCCTCACCTGTTTTTTCGACCTTTACCGCCTTATACGTTCCCTCGGGAATGACCGGACCGTCCGGCAGTTCCCGTCCTTTCACAAGGAAAAATGAAAACGTGTTCAATGAATTGTGAATCGAATAGCGCGTATCGCCCGGAAGAAACGCTTTCAGGCTTTTATGACAGGCTCGCCACGGCTTTACGGACAGCGCCCCCGCAACGACAAGAATCGCCAGAACAGAAAATCCCAGCTCCCTGCGGTATCTGAAGAAAAAATAGAAAAGAGCTCCAAACCCTGAAAGCAGCATGGGCGTCACGAACCAGACGTCCTGCCACGCAGCCGCCCCCGAAGACAGGACGTCGGAGAACTCGACCCCGATTTTGCGGATATCAACCGGATTCAAAGGGCGGCCGAAATAAGCCAGGTGGTTGGCCTGAATGTACTGGGCGGCGAACAGGACCGCTGTGACCACGGAAAAGACAAACCGGCCGCACAGCGACAGGAAAAAGCCGAACAGAAGCAGCGCCAGCACGAAAAACGGATCAAAGCTGACTTCAAAATAGGGAAACAGGATTTCGAAAACATAGTCCGGCAAAAGTGCCGCTGCCGTAAAAAAGCATGCAAAAAGGCCATTATAGCGGAAGCGGCGCAGTATTTTTTTCATTTTTATAAACCTTTAAGCTATCAGGAGGAAAATAACTTGAATTCCCGAAAATGCAAAGAATAAAAATCGCAATCCGCCGCAGGGAGGTAAAAGAATGAAAATAGATTTTTTCAAGCTCCGTGAACGCGGGACTTCTGTCCGCACGGAATGTCTGGCCGGAGTGACGACGTTTATGACAATGTCCTACATTCTGGCGGTCAATCCGTTGATTCTGAGCCAGGCGGGCATGCCGGCGGGAAGTGTGTTCACCGCAACCGTGCTGTCGTCGGTTTTTGCCATGCTGGTCATGGGGCTGCTGGCCAACCTCCCGATCGCGCTGGCGCCGGCCATGGGGCTGAACGCTTTTTTCGCCTACACCGTCTGCATAAAAATGGGCTATCCTTATCAGCTGGCTCTCACCGCTGTTTTCTGTGAGGGAATTGTGTTTCTGCTGATGTCCGTTTTCAACATCCGCGAATCCATCGTCAATGCGATTCCCCTGTTCCTGAAAAAAGCCGTCACCGCGGGGATCGGTCTTTTCATTGCGTTCATCGGCCTGCAAAGTGCCGGAATTGTCGTTGCCAGCCCGGAAACGCTTGTTTCCGCCGGAAGTCTGGCTTCCGCGAAGCCGGCACTGGCTCTTTTCGGGCTGGCGCTGCTCGTCGTGCTGTTCATCCGGCGGGTGAAAAGCGCGTTCCTCATCGGGATCTTCGTGCTGACTCTTCTGGGGATTCCTTTGGGTCTGACGCAGGTTCCCGAGAATTTCTCGGTTTTTTCACGGCCGGAAAAGCCCCTGCTTTTTGATTTCATGCCGGAAAAAATTCTTTCGTTCGATTTTTTCATCGTTTTCTTCACGTTCTTTTTCCTTGATCTGTTTGATACGATTGGCACATTTGTCGGGATTGCCTCACAAAGCGGTCTGGCCGAATCCGACGGCGCCATCCGGAATCTGAAACAAGGGCTTCTGGCCGACGCGCTGGGCACGACTGCGGGCGCGGCCCTCGGCACGTCAACGGTCAGCAGCTATATCGAAAGCGCTTCGGGTGTCGCGGCCGGCGGACGGACCGGGCTGACATCCCTGACGGTGGCCGCTCTGTTTGCGGCGGCGTTATTCCTGTCGCCCCTTTTCATGCTGATCCCGCCGGTCGCCACGGCGCCGGTTCTGATCATGGTCGGATTCCTGATGATGGCTCCGATCCGGGAAATTGATTTTTCGGATTACGCCGTCGGACTGCCCGCTTTTATGACAATTCTGATGATGCCGCTGGCTTACAGCATTGCCGAGGGAATTGTGTTCGGGATCCTGTCCTATGTTGTGTGTCAGTCGGCTCTGGGAAAGGGCCGGAACGTATCGCCCACCGCCTGGATTCTGTCGGCTGTTTTTCTTATGTGGCTGTTTTTAAGATAGTCTTCCCGTGAAAAATCGGTTATATTAGACAAAAATGAGTTCTTTTAGCACCAATTAACCACAGAAAAATCTGGGATTGAAGACAATGGCCCGCTTAACGGATGAAGAATACAGGAAACAGCTTCAAAAAACCGCCTGGCAACAAACGGACGCTTTTCTTGAGGCTCTGAAGGAGGGAAAACCCGTCTTCAGATTTGAAATGCCGCCCGAAGCCGTTGAAGAAACCAAATCAAGAATGATTGAAAACGGCTGTTCGGCAATGACCGTGTCACCGCATCTGTCCTTTTTCAGGGACATTGTGAACTTTCTGCCCGAAACGGGCATTACAAAACTGACGATTCAGGAACAACTTCCGATAAGCAAAACGCCCCTTGACAGGGAATTTTTTGATACCGTGCGCCGCTCGCGGGTCTGTGCGCTTTATATCCACAACGCCGGAAACCTGCGGGATAAAGAAGCGGAAGCGGCGTTCCGGGCACTGCTGGCGGAAAAGCGGATGACGGGCCTGGGTTTTGATGTGACGGCACAAAACATTCTTCCCTTTGTTCCCGAAATGATCGGCAACCCCGTTGAAGACCTGGTTCTGCGCAACACACGTCCGGGGAATCCGCTGGCGGGCGTGCTGGCCGGCCTGCCGTTGAAATCGCTTGAAACCGAGGACGTTTCCGCCCTTTTCCTTAAAAACAGAGGGGCCGTCCTGCCGATGACGATCGAATCGCTGACCGCCAACGATCCGGCCTTTGCGTATGACGCGGCCGAAGCTTTGGGAAAAGAGCTGGCTCGCCGCCCGCGCTTTTCCAAAATAGCCCTGCATTCCGCCGCCATTCCCGGGATAGAACCGCTTATTGAAACATTGGGCAGAACCACCGTTCGGCAGGCCGTCCTGCCCGATCTGGAATGTGTCCCCGAACTGGCCGGCCCCGTGCGGGCGATGGTGGAAGAACCCGGATGCGTCCTTACCGAATTGACCGGCAGCCGCGAACTGGATCCCAAAACACAGGAAAGAATATCCGACGCTCTGCGCCTGCACGCCAAAGGCGCCGAAGCCCGCGCCGCGCTGAAAAGGCTGAAGCACGGAAATCTGGACGAGCGGCTGGCGGACAAAGAAACGACCGTCCGTACGCTGGCCGACAGCGGCCTGCTGTTTTTCGCCGTTGCGGAAAACAGGTTCGGCGATGTGGTCGCTGTGGTGCAGAGGACAGGTGTTGCCCTGACGGCGAAGGACTGGCTGTCAACGGATGAAAAGGGCTTTACGCTTCTGGAACATGCGTCCGCCGCGAATATTTTAAAAGATGTCTTTCAAAAACCATGCTGGAAAACTGCGGCAGATATGCAGACCGTCTGGGACGCCGTGCCCGCCGCCGAAAAAAAGCAGATGGAGCGCGGCAATCCCCCGTTTTCGTTCCGCCGGCAGAAAAACGACCTGATGCGTTCGTTTGTTCTGAATGCTGTTCAGAAGACGAAAAAAGGGCGCTAATCTTCCATTTCGCAGATTTTCGCAGCGCATTTCAAACCGTCCGCCGCGGCCGACATAATTCCGCCCGCGTATCCCGCGCCCTCGCCGCACGGGTAAAGCCCTGCGACGGAAACGCTTTGAAGCGTCTCTGCGTCGCGCACCATACGGACGGGGGAAGAACTGCGTGTTTCGGCGGCGGTCAGAACCGCGTCGTATGTCGCAAAGCCCGCCAGCTTCTTATCCGCTTCCTTCAGGGCGCCCCGGATCGCTTCGACGGCGAACGCGGGCAAAACCGCCCGCATGTCCGACGGTTCAACCCCGGGACGGTACGAAGGCATGACGTCCCCAAGCGACCGGCTTTCCCGGTTTTTCAGCAAATCACCGACCCGTTGTACGGGCGCTTTGAAACCGCCGCCGCCCGCCTTGAAGGCCGCTTCTTCAATGCGGCGCTGGAATGCGACACCCGCCAGAGGATGCTCTGACCCGAAATCCGCGGGCGTCACGCCGACCAGAAACGCGCTGTTCGCGTTTATTTTATCGCGGGCAAATTCGCTCATTCCATTTGTGACCAGACGCCCCGCTTCGGACGCGGCGGCGACGACCTCTCCGCCGGGACACATGCAGAATGTATAAACCGAACGCCCGTTTTTCAGGTGAACCGCCAGTTTATAATCCGCCGCTCCCAGTTCCGCCGGCGGGTTGTCCATTCCGTACTGCGCCCGGTTGATCCGCCGCTGAGGATGTTCGATCCGCGCACCGACGGAAAAGGGCTTCTGTACCATTGCAACGCCGCGATTCAACAGCATCTCAAACGTATCACGCGCACTGTGCCCCACGGCCAGAATAACCGTATCGGCTGCGAATTCCTCAACACGGCCGTCCGGGGTTTCCGTCCGAACCGCGGCCAGCGCGCCGTTCCGGACAAGAAGATCGCTCAGACGGGTTTCAAAACGGTACTCGCCGCCCAGAGCAATGATCTTTTTCCTTAAATTCTGAACAACCTCCGCCAGCCTGTCCGTGCCCACGTGGGGTTTGGCCAGATACATGATTTCATCCGGTGCGCCCGCCGCGACGAACGCGTCCAGAACTTTGCGTGTAAACGCGTCTTTTTTTATCCCCGTATTGAGCTTTCCGTCCGAAAACGTCCCCGCGCCGCCTTCGCCGAACTGTACATTTGAATCCGTATTCAACCGCCCCGTTTCCCAGAACAGACGCACATCCGCCTGACGTTCGGGAACGGGACGTCCGCGTTCCAGAATAATGGGACGCGCACCCGCCTCCGCCAGAGCCAGCGCCGCCATCAACCCGGCAGGACCGGTTCCGACGACGACCGGGCGGAGCCCCGCACGCCGCCAGACCGGCGGAACATACTTCTCTGCCGGTTCAAGGGAAACATCCTTGTAAAGCGACACCGCGACGGCCTCGGCTTCATCTCCGGCCACCCGGACGTCGAAGGCATACAGAAAATGGATGTTCCTTTTGCTGCGAGCATCAATCGAGCGCCGGGCAATCCGGAAGGAAACAATATCCCGCCACCCCGTCAGCCGTTCAACCGTCCGCCGCAGTTCGCCGGCGGAAACGTCCAGTCCGGCCTTGATGTTCGACACCCTGATCATGCATGCCCCCCAAAATAAAACGGGATGTACTATAACAGCCTTTTCAAATAATAAAAAGTCTACTGCGGCCTTAAGAAATACATCCTTTCGGCCTTATCCGTAAAGCCGTCTTTTAAAATGTCCGCGTCCCGCCGTAAGCTTTATCAGATTTTATCCGGGCACTGAAAGGACCTGATTATGACAAAGAAACATGCGGACGAAGACGGCATTTATATTAAAATCACGGAAAACGGGCCGTATCTGGTTTACGGGAAACCCATTCTCAAACAGGAATTCATCACGCCGAACGAAGAAGGCGCATCGTGGGAATACCGGGACGGCAAGCATTTTTCAACGGACGGCGAAGAACCGATCGCCCTGTGCCGGTGCGGACATTCCAAAAATGCTCCGTTTTGTGATGAATCCCATGTTGAATGCGGTTTTGACGGAACGGAAACGGCAAGCCTGGAACCGATTGCCGAAGGTTCCAAAGAATACCGGGGGCCGAATTATACGCTGCTTGATAATGAAGCGTACTGCGCTTTCGCACGTTTCTGCGACGCCTTCGGACAGGTGTGGAACCTGGTCATGGACGGCCGCGACGAAGCGGATATGCTGGCCGTCCGCGAAGCCTGCTACTGTCCGGCGGGCCGCCTGCGGATCCGGAAAAACGGCGAAGAACAGGAAATCGAACCGAAATTTGAAAAAACAATCGGCGTGCTGGAGGATCCTGCCGCCCATTGCAGCGGCCCTCTGTATATCAAAGGCGGCATAAAGATTGAAGGCGCCGACGGCCGGGTGTACGAACTCCGGAACCGCCAGACGCTCTGCCGGTGCGGAAAATCCTCTCACAAGCCGTTCTGCAACGGCGCCCATGCATCCGTTCGTTACAGCGACGGCATAAAATAAACGGAAAACAGCCGTCGGCCGAAGCCCCGCGCGAAGCGGGGCTTTTTTTTATCAGAACCCGCCCCGGCGGATCGTTCGGCGAATCGGAAGGCCCTGCAATTTATAAGAGAACCGTCTTCATCCTCTTATTTTGTCTTTTCCCGACTTTCCTGAAACAGGAAAACAAATATTTTTTCTATAAAAAAGGGGGGATAAATTCAATCACATAAACCCCCCGTTAACACCATGTACGGCCATAAAAAATAAAGACATTCCACTCTAACGTTTTTCACATTCCTCCCGCCATTCCCCTCATACGAAAGGTTATGCCCTTATTTTTTCCTTTGAAACTTGGCGGATTTTATGCCATAAAGCTCTATGTATAAAAAATATGCTCCTTTTAAATAAGCAGCATATTATTTTTATTATTATTTTTCAAAGGATTGGCGGTTATGTTCGGCAGTCGAAACAATTGTTTTTACGAAAAAAATCATGCTGAATCGGCTGATTTTCCGTCTTCAGGGAAAAAAAGACTCGGAAAGCGTTCGGAAAGAAAGGGGACAAAGTAATGGAAAAAATTTTCGTGACACGTTCCTTTCTTCCCGAAAAGGATGAATATATCCGCTATGTTTCTCAAATTTATGACAACGGCATCCTGACCAATCAGGGACCGCTGCTGGAACAGCTGGAAGTCGAGCTGTCCGATTTTCTTGACGCCCCGCATTTTCATTACGTCACCAACGGCACAATCGCCCTGCAGTTCGCGCTGAAAGCGCTGGGCATTGAAGACGGCGAGATCATCACGACACCGTTTTCCTATGTCGCGACGACTTCCAGCATTTTATGGGAACGCTGTACACCTGTGTTTGTCGATATCGAATCCGGCAACTTCACCCTTGACCCGGACCGGATTGAAGAGGCGATCACCCCGAAAACAAAAGCAATCATGCCGGTGCATGTCTTTGGTTACTCCTGTGATATTGAAAAAATCCGCGACATTGCCGACCGCCATGGGCTGAAGGTTATTTACGATGCCGCCCATGCCTTCGGTTCACGCCGCGGCGGCAAAGCGCTCTGCAGTTGCGGCGGAGATGTGTCCACCTGTTCCTTCCATGCGACAAAGCTGTTTCATACCATCGAAGGGGGCGCCTGTATCGTTCGTGACAAGGACGTCAGCGACCGGCTGGACCTGATCAAGCGTTTCGGGCATGAGGGCGACACCCATTTCCGCGAAGGCATCAACGGCAAGCAGTCGGAATTCCATGCGGCCATGGGGCTGGCCAATTTCCCGCACATCGCGGAAATCATCGCCGACCGCCGCCGCATTTCGCAAACGTATGACACGCTTCTGGAAAACAGGCTGGGTCGCCCGGAAAAACAGGACGACCTGGAATACAACTACGCTTATTACCCGGTTGTTTTTGAAAGCGAAAAGCAGCTTCTGAACGTGTTCAAGGCCCTGAACGCCGAAGGGATTTACCCGCGCCGTTATTTTTATCCCAGCCTGAACATGCTTCCCTATCTGAAGGAAAAGACGGACTGCCCGGTTTCCGAAGACATCAGCCGCCGCATTGCCTGTCTGCCGCTGTTTGTCGGCCTGCCGGAAAGTTCCATCGAAAAAATAGCCCAAATCGTAAAGGAAAACCTGTAAATGAACGACAATGAACAGATACGCGCACTGATCAAAGAAGCGCTGGATGAATTGAATGAACAGCTGGACGAAGAAGCAAAGGTGCCGTTCAGCGACGAAACGCGTTTCATCGGTTCGAAGGCGTGCATTGACTCCATGTCCTTTGTCACGCTGGTTTCAATCATTGAAGAACTGATCGCCGACAAGCTCGGGAAAACGGTTCAGTTGGTCAGTGACAAGGCGTTTTCTCAGGAACGCAGTCCGTTCTATTCGATCGCCACCCTGGCGGAATACATCCGGAACCTTTTAGCGGAAGAAGCCTGAAATGAACGTCGTTATTACGGGAACCAGCCGCGGCATCGGTCTCAGCCTGGCGGAATATTATCTGAGCGGAGGTTGCCGCGTGGCCGGGTGCAGCCGTTCGGAAAGCCCTCTGACCCATCCGGACTATAAACATTATACAGTCGACCTTTCGCAGGAGGCCGACGTTAACCGTTTCGCCGCCGATGTACGGAAAGACTTCGGTTCTGTCGACGTCCTGATCAACAATGCGGGCGTCGCTTCAATGAACCATTTCATGCTGACGCCGGTCGAAACGGCCAGAAGGTTAATGAACATCAACTTTTTTGGCCCCTTTGCGGCAACGCGCGCATTCATCAATGCCCTGAAGAAATCCGATCACCCGCGCGTTGTCAATTTCTCGACCGTCGCCGTCCCCTTCAATCTGGATGGAGAACTGGCCTATGTGTCGTCAAAGGCCGCCGTTGAAAGCATGACCAAAATCCTGGCTAAAGAGCTGGCGCCGTTCAAAATCACAGTGAATGCCGTCGGTCCGACGCCGGTCAAAACCGCTCTGACCGCCAAGGTTCCCGAAAAAAAGCTGAAAGAACTTCTTGACCGCCAGGCCATCAAACGTTTCGGCGAATTTGAAGATATCCGCAACGTCATTGATTTTTACATCAGTCCGGCCAGCGACTTCATTACGGGGCAGATTGTCTATCTTGGCGGAGTAAACAAATGAACATCGACTTTTTCAAGGAAAGCCTTTTAAAGAACAAGGACGCGACGGCCGTTATCACGGACGGCCGGAATTATACGTTCGGCGAGATTTTCCGCGAATATGAACGCGCCGCCGCTTTTCTGCGGGAAAAGGGCGTTCCCGAAGGAAGCGTCACGGCTCTTCTGGCAGATTTCAAACCGCAGTCGATCGCCCTGTTCCTGGCATTGATTGAACGCGACGCCGTCATTGTGCCGATTTCACAGACCATCAAGAACATTGACGGCTATGTCCGCATTTCCGAAAGCGAATATTTCATAGATGTCCGCACCGACACGCCGTCTGTCCGCGCAACCGGCGTCACGGCGTCGCATCCGATGCTGATGAAACTGAAGGAAGCCAAAGCCCCCGGCCTTATCCTGTTTTCTTCGGGAACGACGGGAGACCCCAAAGCCGCTCTGCACGACCTGACTTTTCTTCTGGAGAAATTCAAAAAGCCCGGAAAGACCCTGACCACAATCACCTTCCTGCTGTTCGACCACATCGGCGGGTTCAAAACAATGATGCACACGTTGGCCAACGGCGGGACGATCATCACGCTGAAAAGCCGCAGTCCGGAAGAAGTCTGCCGCCTGATTGAAAAATACAGAATCGAACTTCTGCCGACCTCGCCGACGTTCATCAATCTGATTCTGCTGAACAAGACGTACGAAAAGTACGACCTGTCCAGCCTGAAGATGATGACGTACGGAACGGAACCGATGCCCGAATCCACGCTGAAAGCGATGCACCGCATCCTGCCGGACGTTCGGCTGAAACAGACGTACGGGTTGTCCGAAGTCGGCATCATGCCGACGAAATCCGAGGATTCCGATTCGCTGTGGATGAAGTTGGGCGGCGAAGGGTTTGAAACAAAAATCGTCGAGGACATCCTCTACATCCGGGCGAAATCGGCCATGATGGGTTATCTGAACGCGCCATCGCCCTTTGACGAGGACGGATGGTTCAATACCAAAGACAAGGTTGAAGTCAAAGGCGATTACATCCGCATTCTGGGTCGCACGACGGATCTGATCAATGTCGGCGGAGAAAAAGTGTACCCGATTGAAGTGGAAAGTGCGCTTCTGGAATGCGACGGCGTTCTGGACGTTCGGATTTACGGCGAACCGCATCCCCTGATGGGCAAAGTCGTCGCCGCCGAAGTCAAGGTCGCCCCGGAAAACGACAACCGCGACTTTATCAAAAAACTCCGCCAGTACTGCCGCACGAAGCTGGAATCCTACAAAATTCCGGTTAAGTTCAGCCTGACGACCGGAGATCTGTACGGCGACCGTTTCAAAAAGAAACGATAACGGAAGGAAGTTTTCCCGGTGGCTTTTTGTCAGTTCACACATGCGGTTCTCAAAGGCGTCGCCGTTACTCTGGGCGAAACAGAGCACGCGTTTGAAAACGAACCCGTCTATTATAATCACAACGAAGTGCTGTGCCGCCGCCTGCAGAAAACGATCGGTTTCGGACGACGGCGCCAGGCAAGGCCGGAAACAACGACGTGCGATCTGTGCACCGATGCGGCGGGACGCCTTTTCCGGGCTCTGGATATTTCTCCGGAAAGCATTGATGCCGTCATTTCCGTGACGCAGACGCCGGATTACCGGTTGCCCGGGAATGCCCACGTCCTGCACGAACGTCTGGGGCTGCCGAAAACGGCCGCCGCTGTGGACGTGGAAATGGGATGTTCGGGGTTCATTTACGGCCTGTGGCTGTCCTATATGATGGTTTCCTCCGGGATGGGACGCGTCCTCCTGCTGACCGGCGATACGCTGAGCAAGCTGATTCATCCCAAAGACCGGACGGAAGCGCCTTTGTTCGGGGACGCGGGGGCGGCCACCCTGATTGAACGCAGTGAAACACCTTCACCGTCGGCCTTTTTACTGAAATCGAATGGAAAAGGCGTGCCTTTCCTGCTTCAGCCGGCCGGAGGCCATCGCTGTCCCTCGTCCGAAGAGACGCGCCGGGAAAAGGAAGACCGGGACGGCAGTATCCGTACGGATGAAAACATTTACATGAACGGTCTGGAAATCTTCAATTTCACTTTGACCGAACAGCCGCAGATGCTGAGTGAACTTTTTGAAAAAACAGGAAAAACACCGGACGGAACGGATTATTTCGTTTTCCATCAGGCCAACAGCTACATCGTCCAGAATCTGGCGAAATCCGCCGGGCTTCCAATGGAAAAAGTCCCTGTCGTCTTTCCCGAATACGGCAACCAGAATTCGGCCTCCATCCCCGGAACGCTGTGCGGCGCGCTGTCCGGAAAGCTTGAGGGCCGCAAACGTCTTCTGTTCCAGGGATTCGGTATCGGCCTGTCATGGGGAGCCTGCCTTCTGGAAACCGAAGGCGTGACCGTTCTGGAACCCTGCGTTTATGCAAAGGAGGAAAACCATGCCTGATTCCGTTTTCCGCCATGCCGTCATGAAAGGCATTGTCACCGTCGTTCCCGAACCTGTGGTTTGTATTGATGACGAAGCCGCCTATTTCGACGGTAATCCCAAAAAGCTGGCGCGCGCGAAAAAGATTGTCGGTTTCGGGACACGCCATGTCGTCCCCGACGGCGTTACAGTCGTCGATCTGTGCGAAGAAGCCGCCGAACAGCTGATTTCCGAAATGAACATCGACCGCAGCAGGATCGAGGCTCTGATTCTGGTGACTCAAAGCCCTGACCATATGATGCCCGCTTCGGCAAATATCCTGCACGGGCGGCTGAATCTGCCGAAAACGTGTGCGGCCCTTGACATTGGTTTGGGATGTTCGGGGTATGTGTACGGCCTGTGGCTGGCGCATTCGCTGATCGAAAGCCGCGCGGCGTCGAATGTTCTTCTTCTGGCGGGCGACACACCGAGCCGGCACTCCGACCGCCGCAACCGGCTGGTCAATCCCGTATTCGGGGATGCGGCATCGGCCACGTATCTGGAATATGCCGCTCCGGAAACGCCGGCGTATTTCTCGCTGGGCGCGGACGGAAAGGGATGGGATAAAATCGTCGTTCCCGCGGGCGGTGCGCGCCTGCCGGTACGCGAGGATATCTGCGGCCGCGAAATCACGGATGACGGCGGAAACGTCTGGCACTTCAGCGACGTTATTCTGAAAGGCATTGATGTTTTCAATTTTACACTTGAAGCCGCTCCGAAAAACATTCGGGACGTTCTGAACCTGGCCGGGACGGACGTTGAACGGACGGATTATTTCGTCCTGCATCAGGCCAACCGGCAGATTGTTGAAAATGTGGCGTCCCTGGCGGGAATACCGCCGGAAAAGACGTCGGCCGAAACATTTTCAAAATATGCCAACAATTCAACCACATCGGTCGCGACAGTGATCTGCGACCAACTGAAAGACAGGCCATGCGGGCAGGTGTTGCTGTCCGCTTTCGGCGTCGGCCTTTCGTGGGGGGCGGCCGTCCTGCGTTTTGACACGCTGTACAACGGCGGCGTCCGAATCTCGCGGAAGAACGACATGCCGGCACGCGAAGAACTGATTTCCCGATGGGAAAAATATTTCAAAGGAGAGAGCGAATGACTCAGGATGAATTTTTCAAAAAACTTCAGGATATTCTGGACACCGAAGATGATGTGTCCGCGGAAACGGTTTTAGACAGCCTGGACGAGTGGGATTCCCTGTCAAAAATGGCTGTTGCAGCGTTTTTGAATTCGACGTTCGGCGTAACGCTGAGCTTCGAAGACTTCAAGGCGGTCAGAACCGCCGGCGATCTGGCGGCGAAAATCGGGCTGTGACATGATTTCATTCCGCGAAGACCAGTGCTTTGCCGTTACGGGCGCCGGTTCCGGCATCGGGGCGTGCACGGCGAAAATCCTGCTGGAAAACGGCGCGCGCGTCGTCGGAATCGGGCGTTCGGCTGAAAAGCTTGAAAAAACGCGAGCCGAAAGCGCCGCGCCGGAACGCATGTCGGTCGAAACGCTGGATTTAAGCGCGGAGCCGGACTCTTTTCCCGCCTTTGTTTCGGCGTTGCGGGAAAAATACGGCCGATTTTCGGGCTTTGTTCACGCGGCGGGCACTCTGAATCCACAGCCGTTGAGTATTTTCAGTGTCAAAGACGCTTTGCAGGATTTCAACACAAACCTGTTTTCGGCGATCACGCTGATGAAAGGCTTTTCTTCCAAACGGAACCGCGCGGAAAATTTCAGCGCCGTTTTTGTGTCGTCGATTTCGGCGCATACGGGTCACCCCGGATCCCTGACGTACTGTATGACAAAGGCGTCCCTGAACGCGGCGGTCAAGACGCTGGCACAGGAACTCGGGGCGCAGAAAATCCGGATCAATTCCGTACTTCCCGGCGGATGCGCAACGGAAATGGCGGAAAAATACAATACACAGCTGCCGTACGATTATTTTGAAAAGCTTCGGGAAAGCACGGTCTTTCATGAAGTGGGACGGCCGGAATATATCGCGAACCTGATCGTCTTCCTGCTTTCGCCGCTTTCGTACTGGGTACAGGGACAGAACATCATTGTCGACGGGGGAGAAACACTGTCATGAAACTGGCGATTATGCAGCCTTATCTGTTTCCCTATCTGGGCTACTGGCAGATGATGAGCGCGGTGGACAGGTTCGTCGTATATGATGACGTCAACTATATCAAGGGCGGCTGGATCAACCGGAACTATATCCTGTCGAACGGTGCGCCGCATCTGTTCACGCTGTCGCTGGACAGAGCCAGTCCGTTCCGAAAAATCAATGAAATCGAAATCAAACCCGGCCCCGAGAACCGCAACAAAGTGGTCAGCTTCATCCGCAACGCCTATATGAAGGCTCCGTATTTCAAGGCCGTCTTTCCGCTGATCGAAGATATTTTCGGACAGAAAGAAAACAACCTGGCTCTGTTCCTGTTCAACCATTTCCGGAAGGTTTGCGACTATATCGGCATCGAAACCGAACTGCTTCTGTCTTCGGACATTGAAAAGGACAACAGCCTGCATGCCCAGGATAAGGTCATCGAAATCAATAAAAGGCTGAACGCCGCGCAGTACATTAACGCCATCGGCGGTCAGGAGCTTTACAGCCGTGACGATTTCGCCGCAAACGGCCTGCGTCTGTCCTTCATCCGGATGAAGCCCGAGACCTATCCGCAGTTCAAGAACGAATTCGTGCCCAACCTGTCAATCATTGACGTCATGATGTTCAACAGCCCCGAAAACATCCGGCGCCTGCTGTCGTCGTACGAGCTGGTTTAAAAAGGAGACTCAACAAATGGCAAAAGTCGTTTTATGGGGGACGGGGCAGATTGCCGACGTCGTTTATTATTACCTGGCAAAGGATACAGACCACGACATCTGCGCGTTCTGCGTTGACCGGGCTTATCTGAACGGGCAGACCGAATTTCACGGCCGGCCCGTCGTCGCTTTTGAAGATATTGAACGCCTTTATCCGCCTTCGGAATACCGGATGGCGATTCCCATCGGTTACAAGCACATCAACAAATACCGCGAAGAAAAATACCGGGCCGCCAAAGCCAAAGGGTATTCGTTCATCACCTACATCAGTTCGACGTCCAGTGTTGATTCGTCCTTCATCGGGGAAAATACGTTCATTTTTGAACACAACGCGATCCAGCCGTTCACGAAAATCGGAAATAACGTCATCATCTGGGCCATGACGGGTATCGGGCATCATACCGAGGTCGGCGACCACTGCTTTCTGGCCAGCCCCAAAATTTCGGGCGCGGCGAAAATCGGAAACAACACCTTCATCGGAACGAACGCCAGTATCGGCGACACGATCGAAATCGGCCATCACTGCCTGATCGGTGCCGGTGCGGTCGTCGTCAAAAATGTCCCGGACGGCGCAGTGCTGGCCGCAAAGCAGACAAAGGCCATGCCGATGAAAAGCTGGGATATGGAAGGCATTTTGGGCTGACAGAAAATGTCCCGTTCATTCCGTATGACAGAACAGGACGCATTTTAAAAAGGAACAGAGTCATGAAATGGGAAAAAAAGGGATTCATTTACAACACCGACGGCGCGCATGACTGGGCGCGTTCCTATGCCTGCGGCCCCGTCGTGGATATGATTTCGGACAAAGTTTGGCGCATTTATTTCGATACGCGCGACGATTTCAACCACAGCCGCGTCACCTACATTGACGTCGAAGCCGGGAACCCGCAAAACATCCTTTACGTTCATGACCGGCCCCTGCTTGATCTGGGAAAAATCGGCACCTTTGACGACTGCGGCATCACGATTTCGTCGCTTCTGGATCATGACGGCAAAAAATACATGTATTATCTGGGCTGGACCGTGCGCAATACGGTTTCGTACCACAATTCGACCGGTCTGGCGATCAGCGAAGACGGCGGCAAAACGTTCCGTAAATTCTCGGAAGGCCCGCTTCTGAGCCCGAATTACCGTCATCCCTACTGCAACGGCGCGGTCTATGTCATGAAGGACGGCGACGTGTGGCGGATGTGGTACACGTCGTTCATCGGATGGGAAGTCCACAGCAACCATCCTGAACCGCTGTACAACATCAAGTACGCCGAATCTTCCAACGGAATTGACTGGGAGCGCCCCGACATTGTTTCCGTCGATTTCATTGACCGGAATAAAAAAGGCGGCATTGCCCGTCCGTCTGTCATTAAGGAAAATGGCGTTTACAAAATGTGGTACACGTACCGCGGCGCGTCGGACTACCGGACGAACAAGGCGAACAGCTACCGCATCGGATACGCCGAATCCCGCGACGGCAAGGTCTTTACCCGCATGGATGACCGGGTGGATCTCCCGCTGTCCGACGAAGGATGGGATTCCGTTATGATGACCTATCCCCATGTCATCAAATATGACGGAAAATACTGGATGTTCTACAACGGCAACACGTTCGGAAAGTCCGGTTTTGGATACGCCGTATCGGAAGGATAGGCCATGGAAAAGAAAGTCACCGTCGTCTGCGTCACATATAATCAGGAGCCTTATATCCGTCAGGCTCTGGATGGTATGCTGATGCAGAAAACGGATTTCGCGTATGAAATCCTTGTCGGCGATGATGCTTCGACAGACGGAACAGCCGCGATTGTCCGGGAATACGCGGAAAAGCATCCCGATAAAATGACGGCGGTTCTGCGCGAAAAGAACATTGGGGCCGGAAAAAATTCAACGGATCTGTATGCCCGGATACGCACGCCGTATGTTGCTGTCTGTGACGGGGATGATTACTGGATTGACGAAAACAAGCTCCAGAAACAGGTCGATTTTCTGGAATCGCATCCGGAATGCGGCCTTTGCCTGACACATCTGCGCATGATTTTTGAAGAAAGCGGACAGCCCGATGAAATTGTCCCCGAACCGAGGTTCAGGGAAACATATGCCCGACACGGGCTGGATGTGCGCGACCTGATTCTGTACAACTTCATCACGCCCGTCGCGGTCATGTGGCGCTGGCGTTTCAAAGAGGGGTTGCCGGACTGGTGCGATCTCAGCACCTTGGTACCGGGAGATTTATGCATGAATCTCCTGCACCTGAAAGACGGACGCATCGGCCTGATCGATGATATCACGGCGGTCTACCGGAGGCACAGCGGCGGCATATGGCTGAATGCCGAAAAAACGCTTTATAAAACCTATGGCGTTTCCATCATCAGCCTTCTGTCCTTTCTGAAAAAGAACTGGTTTGACGGTGAAAATACCGTGTATTTCAACCGTGCAATCCGGAACCTGACAGAAAAAATCATACAGGAAAGCATTGCATCCGGCGACCCGTCCGTGTTCATTGCCCTCACACAAAAAGCTCCCGAAGAGCTACTGACGTTCTGTCATGAAACGCTTGAGGAAATACGCCGGCTGCGGCGCAAGTTGCCGCTTGTTTCCGGCTTCCGGGGCTTCCTCCGGAAAATCAGAAAACATCTGCGCCCTGATTAGGCGCCGAATTCAAAAACGCTTTGTTGCAATAACCTTATCAGAAAGGTGAAATAATGCAGGAACCAAAACTTTCCGTCTGTGTCGTAACATATAACCAGGAAAAATACATCGCTCAGGCTCTGGACAGTTTCCTTGCCCAGAAGACAGACTTCCCGTTCCAGGTGATTGTCGGAGATGATGCCTCCACAGACGGCACGCCGGCGATCCTCCGCGAATACGCCGAAAAATATCCGGATATCATCAAACCGATCCTCCATGAAAAAAACAGGGGGCCGATCCACAATTCCCTGTCCGTTTATGACGCGGCCAAAACCGATTATGTCGCCATCTGCGACGGGGATGATTACTGGATTGATGAAAACAAGCTCCAGAAGCAGGTCGACTTTCTGGAAACGCATCCGCATTTTTCCATCTGCTACCACGTGATGAAAATCGTCGTTGAGGAAATGCCCAGCGAAGTAAGCTTCTGGCCGTCCAAGGATTACCGATTCAACAAGGAAGCCCTGACCATTGAAGAACTGGCCCAGCGAAACCCCATGGGAGCGAACACGGTTGTTTACCGCTGGCGTTTCAAAAACGAAAACATCCGGGATTTGATGCCGGACAATATCTGTCCGGGGGATTATTTTCTGGCGCTTCTGCATGCCGAAAAGGGCTATATCGGATTCATCGACGAAGTCATGTCCGTTTACCGGCGCAATACCGGCGGTATTTCTGCGGATCTGATGCTGGATGAATCAAAGACGTGGGAGAAACTGGGCTTTATGGAACTGAATTTCCACAAAGCCGTTGAAGAGCATTTCCGTTATAAGCTTGAAAGATTCATCCGCCCCGCGAAAATCGAACGCTGTAAAGGCATTCTGAAAGCCTTTATCAAAAACAACGATGTCGAGAAGCTCAAAAAATACGAAAACGAATACCCGAAATATTATGAGCTTGCTCTGGAAAACTTGTATACATCTCCCTCCCTTGTACAACCTGCTCCGGATCACTCCGCCGCGTACATTTCGATATCGCAGACCATTTCCCAGGCTGTGCGCAAAAAGATACGGAAAGTGCGAAGAAGAGCTTCTGCCGCCTATGTTTTCTCGATTATCGCACTGGCTCTTTCGCTCTATCTGCTGGTGCGGGAGCTGATATGACGGAAAAAAAACTCTCGGTCTGTGTGGTCGCCTACAATCACGCACCCTATATTGCTCAGGCGCTGGACGGTTTTCTGATGCAGAAAACAGATTTTCCGTTCCAGGTCATTGTCGGCGATGACGCCTCGACGGACGGGACAACGGAAATCATCCGCCGGTACGCCGAACAGCACCCCGACGTCATCAAGCCGATATTTCACCCGCAGAATATCGGCGCGTTTGACAATTCCATGAGTGTTTACCGCGCGGCACAGACGCCGTATGTCGCCCTGTGTGACGGAGACGATTACTGGACGGATCCGGACAAGCTTCAGATGCAGATCGATTTTCTGGATTCCCATCCGGACTTTACCCTGTGCTTCCACCCTGTTGTCGTAAGGCATGAAGACAAAGACCTGCCGGATTCAAGGATTCCGCCGGATGGTTTCCTTTTTCCGAAAAAGGGAATGGGACTGGAAGACCTTCTGGAAAGCAATTTCATGCAGACGAACTCGGTCGTTTACCGCTGGCGTTTCAATCAGGATCCGCTTTCTCTGATTCCTCATGGGATTGCGCCGGGCGACTGGTTCATCCACCTGTTGCACGCCGAGACGGGAAAAATCGGTTTCATTGATCGGACGATGGCCGTTTACCGCCGCCATGCGACGGGTATCTGGACCGGCGCCGGCGTTTCCGACGAATGGTTCTGTCGATACGGCATTCCGCATATCAAATTTTTTGAAGCTGTCGAGCACCAGTTCGGACGATCGTATTTCCGCGAAAAGCAGGAGCTGGTCAACAGTATTTTCCGGGCGGCGGAAAACCTGAAAAATGAGGCCGTCCGGGAAGAACTCCGCGCCCGGGACGAAGACGCCTACGGCCGCGCCGCTACTTTTTTCGGCGTCCGGCCACGCCTGCGTTATTTCCGGAGCTCCCTTCTTTCAAAAATAACGACCGGCCGGCTCCAGCAGCATTACAAGAAGGAAAAACGCCTGCTGCGGCGTTATCTTCAGGAAACGGAAAAAGACTGAACCGGTCGAAGCTGAAAATGTTCTAAGCCGGACGCTTCCTCTGCGGGTTGCGGATAACGGGAAAAGGCCATCGGTCGAAAATATATCTGAGAATTCTGCGCCCGAAGAAGCATTCCCTGAAATGGGAACACCGTAAAAGCACAAAGATCGACATCTGCAGAAACTGTGTCTGATTTTTCGCGACGGCGGAGATTAAAAATCGAACCGCCGGGTTACCTTTCAAAAGGAAAAAGCGCCCTTTCCGGCGCTGTTTTTGAGCAATCAAAAAGCCGCAGGTTTGTGCGGCTTTTAATGGTGCCTGGGGACGGAATCGAACCGCCGACACGGGGATTTTCAGTCCCCTGCTCTACCAACTGAGCTACCCAGGCACGTTACGGAAACGATTTATAACCGATTCAGTTCCCCCTGTCCAGCCTCTTTTTACTTTTTTTCATCATTTTCCGGGGATGTCAGAACGCTCGCCTCTTCGGAAGGCGCTTCGTCCGTCGGGACACTGTAAACTCCGCTCAGCCAGCGGTTCAGATCAATATCCGCACACCGTTTTGAACAAAACGGTTTGTAACGCTGTACCGCACCTTTCCCGCAAATAGGGCATTTTAACCCGGGTATGGGCAGTTCCGATACGTTGTCGTCCGTCATCTTCTTAATCCTTCAATCCGAATGTCATTTTCCGGGCGCAGCTCCACCGCACATCCCAGACGTTTTTCAATCTGTGCCACAAACGGCCGCACACCTTCCAGCACTTCCGCCGGGGCATAGGCCGTCAGCGAGCCGGACGCGTCGGCAAACCATAAATCCCGGACAAGGCCGATCGCTTCCCATCGTCCGCCGCCGCAGGATTCAAACACCGACGGTCGGCGGCGTTCCAACGTCATTTCCACCAGCCCCAGATTTGAAATTCCCCAGACGTCCAAAGCCATATCCGGAGATTTTAATCGCCGCAACAACGGATTCAAGCCGGATTTCTCCTTTTTTCCGGCAAAATCGATAATCATCTGTCCGCTCAGCCCCTTCAGCCGGATCTGGCGCAGGATTTCGGCGCAGGCTTCCCGGTTCGCGTCAGAGCGGTTTCCGGAACCGGCGTTGACGTCAAAGCAGACACAAGCCGCCGTCGTTTCAGTAATCAAAGAACCGCCGGACGGCAACGGCGCCGAAGACATCCGCGCTTCATCAACCGCCGCGTCGATTTCGGCGCGTAGCACCCTTCCGTCCGTCAGAAAGCCAATGAAAGGCAGAAGTGTCTTCAGGCGGTTCCGAGCCTCTGGAGAATCGCAGAAAGCCTCTGTAATTTCCGTCCGGTATTTCTCCGCCGCCTGTTCCGCCCACGACGGCGGCACAGACAGAATCCCTTCGCCGGCTTCCGCCCGGGACAGCACAGACCTCCACTGTTTTTCCAGTTCGTTCAGTTCCGCTACGGTTTCCGTCTCTCCCGCGTCTTCCGCCGCCGTCCGGACAATGATGCCCCCCGGCCGGTCGGAAAGCGCCGCGGAAAACCGACGGCGCGCCTCTTCTCCGAAACGGCGGGAAAAAGAAATTCCCTGTCCCCCCGGAACGTATACGGCTCGCGTTCCGGCCAGGGAAATCCGTCCTGTGGCTTTAGCCTCCTTGCCGTCAAAAGAAGAACGTCGGATCTGGACAATCCGGCGGGCGCCTTCGCTCAAAGGGGTCCGGCACGGTGTTCCGTCCGGCGCAAAACCGTTTTCCGACGACGGCAGAAAGGCGGAACGGCCGGCGCCGATATCCAAAAACCAGGCTTCCCCGACTTTTTTGACGGCTCGCGCGGCGCAGATCGTCCCGGGCAGAAGCTCCCCGGCGCGCTGTATCCACACCCCGAACGGCCGGTCTTCCCGGAAAAGAGCCGTCACTTCAGCCGCCGGTGAAAAGCCGTGCAGAAATCTCATACACTCTTCCCCGCTTATATCAGGCCGTTTCCGGCCAGAAGTGCGCCGGTTTCGTAAAGCCCCAGCCCGACGACATTTGAATATGATCCGATGATCCCCCGCACGAACAGAGCGGCTTTTCCCTGAACGGCATAACCGCCCGCCTTCCCTTCCCATTCGCCGCTTTCCAGATAGGCGTTTCTGTCCGCCGCCGAAAGCGGACGAAACAGGACGGCCGTCTTTACCGTGCGCAGGGAAAAGCTTCCGTCCGGCCGGATCAGGCAGATTCCGCCGTAAACACGGTGCCGGCGCCCCGACAGCCGTTCAAGGCAGTCCGCGGCCTGTTCCGCTGTTTCGGCCTTGGGCAGGATCAACCGGCCGCAGGCCACAACCGTATCAGCCGCAAGGACATAGTGTCCGGGGTTCATATCGGCCACCCGGCGTGCCTTTTCCAGAGCCATACGCGCGGCATACCGGAGCGGAAGTTCTTTTTTCAGAGGGGTTTCGTCAATTTCCGCCGGAACAACCCGTGACGGCCGAACGCCGATTTGTTCCAGGAGCATTTTGCGGCGGGGAGAGGCTGATGCCAAGATAAAGTCGTTCACGCCGAGATCCTTTTTCCTTTTTTAAAAAAGGCGGATCGAAAAGACCCGCCTGTTTTCCGGTTTTCCCAGAAAAGATTAATCGTCGCTGTATGTTTTTTCCATCCGTTCATGGCGTTCCTGCGCCTCGATGGTCAGCGTCGCAATCGGACGAGCCATCAGACGTTCCAACCCGATCGGTTCGCCGGTTTCTTCACAGTAGCCATAGGAGCCGTCCTCAATCCGACCCAGCGCGGCGTCGATTTTGGAGATGACCTTGCGCATACGATCCCGCGTCCGAAGCTCCAGAGCCTTGTCAGCCTCGGCGGAAGCCCGGTCGGAAATATCGGGGACAGTCATGCCGCCTTCCTTCAGATTATCGAGCGTTTCCTCGGATTCCTTCAGCAACTCTTCGCGCCAGGCGACGAGTTTGCGGCGAAAATATTCCTTTTGCATGTCGTTCATAAAAGGTTCGTCGGCAGAGGGTTTGTAACCCTTCGGTAAATCTATTCCCATGGAAAAATCCCCGTTATTTAAAAATCGTCCCTAACTTTTTACACCGAAACATCTGAAAAAGTCAAACATTCCGTGAAAGTTTTGCCAGTTCGACTTCGGCACGGAGTTCAATTTCGTTCAGGATTTCATCCAGTTCGGGGTCCAGCCCCTCTTCCCGCTTCTCGCGCAACATCCGAGCCAGCTCAATCAGACGTGCCTTTGGCACCGTCCCGGACAGCAGAGCCGCGCGCAAATCCTCCAGGCGATCCAGCAGGGAATTGCCGCGTGACACCGCTCTTTTCCGGCGGCCTTCATCCTGGGTCGCGTCGCCGACGGACTGCGCCGCCAGAAGCGCTTCAATGCCGCCGACCGAGGCCGTCCCGCCGACGGCGGTCGCTCCGGGCGTTTCATCAACGTTTCCCAGAAAGGAAGAAAAACCCGTGCCTGATACCGAGGCGGAAGAAGACGTCTTCCGCGTTCCGCCGACCGGTTTTGAACCTCCGGCCGATCCGACTTTCATACTCACAGCGCCCTCCCTCGTTTCCTGTCATTGCTTCTTTTGATTCTAACCTTTCCGTGCGGTTTTGCATAGACGGCAAAAATTGCCTACCGCCTCGCCTTCCGTTCCACCGAAAACGTCTTCCATCCCCGGCATAAAAGACAAAAAGCCCAAAATCTGCGCAAAAAAAATGGCACCCTTCTTGCATGTCATTCTGCGGAGACGTTTATCTTGTCCGATGCAGAGAGGCTTCAGATGGAAAACATGAAACGATATTTAAAAAAAACCGCCGGATTCCTGGCGCTCGCGGCGACGGCTCTTTTCCTGTCGGCGCTGACGTTTGCGCAGCCGGCCGAAGCAAGTTCCCGCATCAAGGACATTTCCGACATTGAAGGCATCCGCGACAACCCGCTGATCGGATACGGGCTGGTCGTCGGCCTGAATGGAACGGGCGACAACATTTCCTCCAT
The DNA here is from genome assembly GCA_900553035.1 of uncultured Rhodospirillaceae bacterium. Taxonomy (GTDB): domain Bacteria; phylum Pseudomonadota; class Alphaproteobacteria; order CAAGCB01; family CAG-977; genus CAG-977. The sequence goes on from USCC01000004.1 coordinate 39,267, forward strand.
GGCCTTCACCGAAGAAAGCCTGATCGGCATGCTGGAACGCTTGGGTGTCAACACACGTGACGGCAAAATCAAATCCAAGAACATCGCCGCCGTGATGGTGACCGGGAAACTCCCTCCCTTTGCCCGGCAGGGAACCCGCTTTGACGTTTCCGTCAGCGCCCTCGGCGACGCCAAAAGCCTTCTGGGCGGCGTTCTGCTTGTGACGCCTCTTCTGGGGGCGGACGGTGAAGTTTACGCCATTGCCCAGGGACAGGTCGCCATTGCCGGCTACAGCGCCGAAGGCAATGCGCAAAGCGTGACAAAAGGCGTTCCCACAAGCGGACGGATTGCCAACGGCGCGATTATCGAACGCGAAATACAATTTGATTTTGCCAAACAGGATTCCATCAAAATCGCCCTGCGCAATCCCGATTTCACGACTGCGTCGCGCATTACGGCCGCCATTAATTCCTATATGGGAACCGTCGCAGCCACAACCATGGATTCCGGCACCGTCAAACTCGTTCTGCCCGAAACAAAAAAGAACAACCTGATTCAGGTTCTGACCGATATTGAACAGCTCCGGATCCAGCCCGACCAGAGCGCGAAGGTCATCATTGATGAAAAATCAGGCATTATCGTCATCGGCGAAAATGTGCGCATCAATCCGATTGCCATCGCGCAGGGCAATCTGACCATACGGATTACCGAAACGCCGCAGGTGTCACAGCCCGCGCCCTTCTCAACAACCGGCCAGACCGTAACTGTCCCGCGGACGGAAATCGAAGTCGATGAACAGTCGGGCAACAAACTCAACATCCTGAACGGCGGCGTGTCGCTTCAGGAACTTGTGGACGGCCTGAATGCCCTGGGGGTCGGTCCGCGTGACATGATCAGCATTCTGCAGGCTGTCAAGGCCGCCGGCGCCCTTCAGGCTGAAATCGAGGTGATGTGATGAACGGAACCGAAACAATTGCCGCTCAGGATTTTCTGGCTCAGGCTCGTTTGAACGAACGCACGGCGCCGGCGGTCCGGGGAACGCCCTCGGATCCGAAAACGAAAGAGGCTCTTCAGGACTTTGAAGCCTTTTTCATTTCGCAGATGTTTGAACAGATGTACAGCACGGTGCCCGTCAATGAAACATTCGGTGGCGGAAACGCGGAAATGATTTTCCGTTCCATGCTGGTCGACGAATACGGAAAAATGATGGCAAAATCGGGAGGCATTGGCCTGACCGACCAGATCATGGGACAGCTGATTCAGCAGCAGGAAGCCGCCGGCATGCCGGCCGCCGCCGTCCCGACAGATAACGGAGGTTCAAAATGAACGCTTTTCCTGAAAAAAAACTGGCAACCCTGCTCACCGTTATGAGTGAGTTCTGTAAAATCCTGAAAAAGGAAAACGGCTTTTTGAAAAAACAAAAGCAGGAGGAGTGCGCCGCTCTTCTGGATCAGAAGACAAAGATTGCCGCCGCCTATGAACAGGCTTTTGCCTATTTTTCCGAACACAGGAATATCCTTCAGGGGCTACCCGACAAACAGAAACGTCTGTTCCGGCTGGCCGCTGTCACCCTTAGCGATCTGAGCGCGGAAAATGCGCGGCTTTTAAAAATCAACATTGACGCGTCGTCGCGGCTTTTGAACGCGATCGTGTCCGACGTCCGGGAACAGAGCAAAAGCGGCAGCCTGTACACGCCGCACGGTGAAATGGAGAACGACAGCGGCAATCCTGCGGCTCTGACGTTCAACCAGGTGCTTTAATCCCGTCCAAAGAAAGGAAACCGTCATGTCACTTTCCCTTGCCCTGAACAGCGCCCTGAACGGCATCAAAACGTCGCAGAACGCCATCGACCTGACGTCAAGCAACATTTCAAACGTCAACACCGAAGGCTATTCGCGCAAAGTCTACAAACAAAGCACGCTTGTCCTGAATGACGGCAGGAGCAATGGCGCCATCAGTGCCCTCAGCACGCGTCAGATTGACGAAAACATGCTCCGCGACCTGCGCCGTGAAGCCGGAATCCTTCAGTCCTCGACCGTCCGATCCTATTATCTGGATCGCCTGCAGCAGACGATGGGCAGTCCGTCTTCCAAAAGTTCGCTGAGCCATAATTTCACCAACATGCAGACCGCGTTTGAAAGTCTGGGCGTCGATTCCGACAAGGTCAACGCGCAGGGCGCCGCAGTCAGCAGCCTGCAGACCGCGTTGAGCAAAATTCAGAAAATGAATTCCGAAATTCAGTCCCACCGCCTGGAAATCGACCGCGAAATTGAATCCCTGACCAAGGAAATCAACTCGATTCTGAAGGAACTCGACAAGCTGAACGACGATATCGTCCGCACCGAGGCTCTGGCCACAACCTCCAGCGATGATTTCAAGGATCGCCGCGACACTCTGATCACGCGCCTGTCTGAAATCATGGACATCCAGACGTATGAACGTTCCAGCGGCGAAACCGTCATTCTGACAAAAAGCGGCAAGCCCCTTCTGGATAAAGACGCTGTTACGGTTTCTCATACGGCCGTCGCGCAGACCGGGTCTCTGACGACGTATTCGGGCGGACAGATCAACGGCCTGTTCGCCGGGTCTTTCGATATCACGAACGAAATCAAAAGCGGCGAACTGCACGGCCTGATCGAACTGCGCGACAAGACTCTGCCCGAAAAACAGAACGAACTGGACGAGCTGGCCTATCATCTGACCAAAGAGCTCAACCAGGTGCACAACCAGGGCACCAGCTATCCTGAAATGCTGTATTCCATGACGGGCACGCGGACTTTTATCGACACTTCGTCGGTCGGGGCCGGCGATCCTCTCCAGCAGATCAGCATTTCCGACGGCGACGTCAAAATTGTCCTGTTTGACGAAGACGGCAACGAAGCGTTCAGCACCAGCCTGGTCGGTGACCTGGGTTTTTCCTCCGGAGCCATACACAATTCGTCCGACCATCCCGCCCAGACGGGATCCATGACCAGCACGATTCAGGCTTGGCTGCGCACCGGCGCGAACGGTCCTCATCTGTCGAATGCCGTTGTCACCATCAATGACGACGGAAAGCTTTTCATTGATCTGGGAACCAGCGATTATTCCCTCTCGTTCCGTGACGAAGCCACGACCGTACAGGGCAGTGAGGCAAAGGATGTCCAGATCGGCTTTGACGCGGACGGCGACGGGACGGTTGACAAGACATATGAAGGCTTCTCAAGCTTTTTCGGACTGAACGATCTGATCGTGAAAACAAGCCAGGATTCCGTTTATGATTCAAAAATCATTTCCTCGGGCAGTCGGCCTTCGCTTCAGGGAACGACGACGCTTCACTTTTCGGACAGGACGAACGGCATTGATTTCGGATCGATTGACGTCCAGGTCGGTGACGACCTGCGTACAATCGCGGATAAAATCAACGCTGACCCCAACTTGCAGGGCAAGGTTGAGGCACAGTACGTTCAGGAAGGCGCCGGGTACCGCCTGCGCATCATCAGCGCCAATAACGAACAAATGGAAATCACGGAAACAGGAGCCGGCGGCCTGACGGATTTTCTGGGGCTGGACGTGTCGCGAGCCAATTATGCCGCCGACCTGAAAATCCGCAGCGACATTTCGAAAACACCCGGCAAGCTGAATACCGGAGCAATCCAATACAGTTCGGATACCTGCAAATATTTTGTCAGCGATACGGACAATACCATTTCGAACAAGCTCGCCGCCGTGTTTACCAAAACAATCCGTTTCGACGCCGCCGGAAGCTTTTCCGGATCAAACGGAACGCTGGGGAGCTATGCCTCTTCCATCGTCAGCAATCTGGCTTCGACGCTCAGCGGCGTCAACAGCGACGTCAGCTATCAATCCGACCTCGTTGCGACGATTTACAGCAAACAGCAGGAGGTCAGCGGCGTCAATCTGGACGAAGAGCTGGCCAACCTTCTGATGTACCAGCGTTCTTACAGCGCGGCGGCCAAAGCCATGACCACGGCCATTTCCCTTTTGGAAATGCTGGATAACATGGTGTGACAAGGGGAGTAAAAAACAATGACCAGAGTCCCGACGACAGCTTCTTATAACCTTTACATGTCCCGGCTGAACAGCGTTCAGTCGCGTCTGAACGACGCCAATTATCAGGCCGTCACGGGTGAACGGTACAGCTCGTACGACCAGTACGGCCTGACGAGCTACCGTCTTCTGACGCTGGAAAACGAGCAGACGAATGTTTCCAAGTATATGGAAACAAACAAAATCACCCAGGTCAATCTTGAAGCCAAGGAAAAGGCCATTGATTCCATTCGTACGGTCATGCTGGATTTCCGCAACGAACTGCGCGATTTCTCGGCCGCCGACCTGAAGGCGATGACGCCGGACTATTCCGCCGATCCGCCGGAAATGCCGACAGAGGAGGAGTTGGAAAACATTCAGCGCATCCAGACGGCGGCTTTTGAAGCCATGTCGCAGATGGCTTACTTCCTGAATACCAAGGTAGACGGCGTCTATATCTTCGGCGGCGGAGATAATAACCAGCCTCCGGTCGATTTCCCCTATACGACGCTGGAGGAATTTCAGGCCGTTTTTGATGGAAACCTTCTGACGTTTCCGACATCAGGCGCGTCGAACCTGTCCTCTGTGACCACACCGGACAGCGTGACGGGCGGCCTGAGCTTCAGCCAGAATCAGTATACGATGCACGGCGATCCGGCCGAAACGGGCACGCTGACCTTCCAGGCCGTCGTGGATCCGGAAACCGGTGAAACAACCAGCACGCTGACCGGGAATCCGGGAAGCTTTCTGGATCTGAAGCCCGGCGGCGAAATTCAGATTACCGGTGCGGCGGACCCGGCAAACAACGGCATCAAAATCATTAAATCCATCTCCGCAGACGGTTCGACAATCACATTCGACGAAGCAACCCCGGTTGTTGACGAAGTCATTGACGGCACCGGCGTTCCCCTTGAGGATTTTGAAATCGCCCAAAGCGAGATGACAGGTGTTATTTCGGCGCTTCGGGATGTGGGCGACATTCTGGAAACATATACGATTCAGGCGGGCGCCAACAACCTGACGGTCGATACGGTCAACAACACGATATCCGCCGCCGACGCCGGAACGTTTTCCAAAATCAAGCCGGGCCAGACCATCACGCTTGATGACGGCGCCGGAAATGTTCAGACACTGTATGTCAAAGACATTTCCGCCGACGGGCGCACACTGTCCATTTCTTCGGACACGCCGGTCACGGGCGGTGATATCACTGCCGGAACGGTCACGCTGAACACACATTCGGACATCTGCGGCTTTATTTCGGACACGATGAAGGGCAGTGAGCTTCAGACGGGCGATATCTCTTTCAACCCGATTAAAAATCAGATGACCGCCACGGTGACCGGAGCGTTTTCCCATTTGAAAGCGGGCGGCACAATCGTCGTTCAGGGCGCCGACGGCAACAACGGCGTCAAATACATCAAATCCGTTTCGGAAGACGGACGCACCGTCACGTTTTCGGATGAAACGCCGGTAACAACCGCCCAGACAATCACGGACGGCACCGGTGTCACCATCGGGCGTACCTATCCCGTGGGTTCAACGTTGAACCTCGGGAACGTCAACAGCCGCTATGACGGCAACTATACAATCACCGGCATTTCGGAAGACGGAAAATCTCTGATCGTCAAAACGGACAAGTTCCCCGAATACGGTGCGACCGCCACTTTCAACGCGACGGGAATCCAGTCCGTATCGACAGATTCCTACTATCAGGGCGGATCGCTGGCAACAACGCACCGATTAAACGAAACAACGTCCCTTTCGGTCAATATCACGGCGGAATCCTCGGGTTTTGAAAAAATCTTCCGAGCCATGGGCAATATTGCGCAGGGCAATCTCCTGGACATGAGAGACCCAATGGAAACACTGGATGAAGTTGACGAAAACCGAGCCTATAACCGGGTGCAGGATTCTCTCGCGCTGCTTGACGATGCTTTGGAATCGCGCCCCAATTCAAAAGAACCAAACGGGGACATCACCAGCATCCATTATTCGGTCGTCAGCAAGCTGGACCTTGTCAAAAGCACGATTGAAGACCAGACCGCAATGGAAAACAGCCTGACTTCGTACATCGATTCCATCAAAAAGGTCGATAAAAAAGAAGCGGTCACCATGCTGCTGCAGGAAATACAGAATCTGAATGTTTCCTATTCTGTGCTGGCCCAGATGAACCAGCTGTCGCTTCTTAATTATCTTTAGGGCCATATGCTTTCACACGGAACAGCGGGCGCGTTTTTCGGAACGGCCCGCTTTTTCAATACCGGAGAACGGGATCCGGCGCCGCGTTCCCCGCCAGATGGTCGTAAACGGTCTTTGATATCCGACGGATGAGGCCGGCATTGTCTGTGTCCGACATTTTTGAATCCGTGATCATCACGGCGATATAAAAGGTCTCTCCGTTGGGCAGAAGAACAAATCCGGCATCATTATCCGCGATTTTCGTTCCGTCGGCCTTCCGGGAAGAAGATCCTGTTTTATGCCCGGCCTTTGTCTTTCCGGGAAGGCCGCCCCGGATTTTATCCGGCCCTGTCACGGTATTCATCATGATTTTGTTCAGAAAAGAGCGGCTTTCCGCGGACAGCAGATTTCCTTCCCGCGCCGTCCGCATGGCCTTTGCGACATCCCGGGCACGAGCTTTATTCAGATACTGCTTTTCAATATCGGTGTTCATTTCCTTTTCATTGACGGAAATTTCAATGTCATCGAATCCGATCCCGTGCACATAGCGCTCCAGTTCTTCTGCTCCGCCGACGTACTCAAGCAATATATCGCTGGCATTATTGTCGCTTTCGGAAATCATATATTCCATCAGTTCCGCCACACTGACGTCAAAGGGAAAAGCCGTGTATTTTTCAAGCATCGGGCTGTACAGGCGTTTATCGGCCATCGATTCGTCGATTTTCAGCCTTGTTTTCAAATGGATGCGCCCGTTATCCGCTTCGTTCAGGACTTTCAGCGCAATGAAAAATTTGAACACGCTCAAAAGGGGCTGCTTTTCGTTTCCGACCGTCCACTGCTGAGTGTTTCTGAGCACGGCAATCCCGACCCGGGCATCCGCTTCCCGCGCCATATCCGCAAGGCGGGCGCCCAGGGAATTTTTATAAACGGCGGCGCACGCAGAGATCAGCAGTACGACAAAACAGGCCGTAAAAACCTTTCTCATTTTTGTTTTCCGGCTTCTCTCGCACGTCGGCACACTCTTTGGAACGGCGGACGGGATCTGTCCCTTTTACGGCTGTCCCGGGGGAACCGGCGCGGGGGCGGCGGAAGCTTCCGGAGCGGCGGCCTGGGGTTTGACATATTCCAGCGGAGGATCATCCCTGTGCATATTGGCCCATTCGTCGATGGCACGCTGCATCCGAGCCTCTGCCGCGGCTTTATCCGCCGTCAGGGCAGAAAAGCTTTCGGCAAACAGATCCTTGAATTTCCGGCAGCGCGATATTTTTGAAAAGGCCGCAAAAATCTTGACCGACTTGATCGGTTCTTCGCCGATGTAGACGTCTTTCCATACCTTGAACCGGCGCGCTTCGGCGGCCGCGGCATAGGGGCTGGAAATCATGAAATCCGCCTCGCCGGACAGCAGAGCGCGGAAAGCTTCCTCAGGCCCGTTGACCAGCATGATTTTGGTATCTGTCGGCAGTGTACCCCGGATGATCGGTTCAATCCCTTCTTCGACACGGATGACGCCTTTCATACCGCTCAGCTGGCTTGTATCCGAGATCTTCAGCTTTTTATCCGCCCGCGAAACAACGACGAACGGATTCCCGAAATAGGCCGGGTAGATGTAATCCAGCCCCGACTGCGTATCGTCCTGATAATATGTTGTGAAAACGATATCCGTCTGCCCGCGTTTTCCGGCCTTCAGCGCGTCTTCAAATGCGGGGAAGCCCATCTGATCCAGACGTTTGACGCCCATATCCTTGATAGCCTGCATCAGGGGTTCGACGACAAAGCCATGGTACGTGTAATTCTTTTGCCCCGTTTTTTCATAATGGGTCTTGTCGTATTCCGCCCACGAAAAGGGAGGATACGCATAAAACCCCGTGACTTTCAAAGCATCATAACTCTGATCCCCGCCGCACGTTGTTGTCGGACGTTCTTTGGCGGAAGCGCCGCCCTCGGTCCTTGCCCGCGGCGCCGCCGAAAGCGGAAAAGCAACCAGAAAAGCCAGTAAAAAAGCAAACAGCCTCATTCTATCCCTCCTGCCCGACACGGGCTACCAGCATGTCGTCCAGCGTCGCACGCATGGCTTCCGCCCAGGCCAGGGCATGCGTCATGTCCCCTGTGAACATGACGATGCGCGCCGCCTGAACGTCCATCCGCGCCGCGTTATAGGACATGGAAACGGAAACTTCGAATTTCTCCGATTTGAACCGGACGAAAAACTCGCCTTCATTCGGCAGGGCGAAAATCTGTATTTCAGATTCCGGTTCGGGAACGAATTCATACAGAATAATCGGCTTTGGCGAAACGTCCGGTGTTTCCGCCGCCTGTTTCAGTGTCTGATCCAACCACTGGGCATAATTCTGCGTCAGATCCGGATCGTCTTCAAATGCGGTTTCCAATGCGCTGATCGACAATTCGATAAAACGATAGGTCACCATATCGCGGTAAAATTCGCCTTCCCAAGAGGCCTGTTTCACGTTTTCCGTCATATTTCAATCCATCTTTAATCATTTTCCGGCAATGATAATTTAACAGAGAATTTTGATTTTTAATATGTTTTAGGTTAAAATAACGGCAATAATTTTTAAGGAGCTTTTCCACGCATGAACACGAATCCGTACGCCGCCGCCGAAATGTCGGCTCAGCCGCAGAACGAACTGGAAGCCCGCGCCCTTGTCCGGACGGCTTCACGTTTGAACGTCATCAGGGAAAACTGGGAGGAAAAGTCAAAAGAGCTGAACGACGCTCTGGATTCCAACCGCAAACTGTGGACGATTCTGGTCAGCGATGTCTGTGAGGAAGCCAACCCTCTGCCGATCGAGGTCAAACAGAACATCGTCAACCTGGCCTATTTTATTTTCAAGCACACCTTCGCGGTCATGGCAAAGCCCAATCCGGACGGCCTGGAAATTCTTATCAACATCAATATGAATATTGCCCGTGGCCTGAATGAACAGACACAGCGGCGGATGGAAGCCCAGGAAAACGCGGATCCTTCCGCGCCCCCTCCTCCGGCGGCCGACGTTTAAAAAAAAAGCGCCCCGCAGGGCGCCTTTTTTATGTCACCTCCGTCACAGCACGGATGTTGCCCTGGCGGTTGATCTGGACAACGCGGAGCTTGTCGTGCATCTCCTGAATCGTCTTGGCCCGGTCAATTGTCGGATAACAGTGCAGAATACGGTCGGTAAAGGCCTTATACGCCGCTTCGGAATTTTCCGCATGGATGGTCGCAAAGCAGTTGTCATGACCCGACCCCATCAGTTCCCACAAAGCGCCCGCGTTCGCCGTTGAAATTTCACCCCCGATAATCGCGTCCGGCGTAAAGCGGACAACAAGGTCAATCAGCTTCGGATACGTCATCGTGTTCGTCTGTTCCGTACGGGACAGAACCAGATGAACATGGTTGGGATGCGGCACGATCAGTTCGCGCGTATCTTCAATCGTAATCACACGCTTGTGCGAATCCAGAATCGTCAGCAGGTTGTTCAGAAAAGTCGTCTTACCGGTTGCCGTCGCACCGCTGACCAGGATGTGATCGCCGCGTTTGATCGACAGGATCAGACGTTCATAAGGATCTTCCGGGTTTTCGACTTCTTTCAGTTTGTTCAGCTTCTGCAGGCGTTCGCCCGATTTCAGGCCGTAATCGCCCAGACCGAACTTTACGTCGTCGGAATGAACACGGACGCACATCGCAATACCGCCGGTCAGATCCTCGTTGTCATACATGACGTTCCGGCCGGCGATGCCCGTGAAACGGTGGTCGCCCGGAAGGGTCGCGTAAACGGCCGGCGAACCCTGCTCCGGATCGAACGGCAGTTCAAAGGTGTTCGCAATAATGTGCATGATGTCCGTCAGATACGTCCGCGACAGGTTGTTGTCCTGCTGGCACGCCCACGGATAGGCCCTCCGCCCGCGCAGACGGAGCCAGATTTCGTTCGGCCGGTTGATGGCGATTTCTTCGACGTTGTCCTGCTCATACCAGTATGACAGATACCGCAGGGTTGATTCCAAAACTTTAAACGCACTGTTTCCCATGATCTTTCCTACTCCTGTCAGAACAATTCGGGCACGGGATCCTCTTCCTTCTCCTGGGTCGTCGAAGGAGTCGCGGCAGCCGGCAGAGGCGCCGCCCCCGTTTTGTTGCCGCTCGACAAAAGCGCATTGCCCTGTGTCGGCTGCTGGTAATACGTCGGGGGCGGATAGGCCTGATACTGTTGCTGGGATGACGACGGACTGAGGAGCTTGTTGCCACTGCTCTGCGGTTGTGCGCCGCCCGGCATCGGAGCCCCCGGCTGACCATAGCCGTAATACATCTGCTGCTGCTGTTGAAGCTGTTCCGGCGAATAGGCGGCCGGCGGAGGAGCGTTCGGATCCTGCGGAACGCCCGTGCCGGTTCCGGCGCCGCCACCCTGTGATGCGCCGCGGCCGGACACGCCCGTCCCCTGACCGTTGTCAAAACGTTCAAGGTTGGGATCTTTTTCATCCAGAAGGCCTTCGCCGCCCATTTTCTTCATATCGGCTTCGGACGGATCATCCTCACTGCGCAGCCACAAATCCTCTTTGGCATAAACGGTGATTCGGGTTCCCGAAGGCACGTAGCTGACCACCGCCATCTTGCTTGTCTGCGAGAAGATCGACTGGAAGACCTGATCCATATCATCGCCGAATTTGCTTCGGGCGTCTTTGGCCGCTTCCTGACGTTCACTCAGCGCCACTTCGCCGTTATCGGAAATTACAGGCTTTTCATCCGACGCCACAGAGTAAAGAATCGCCGACGTCACGACGCTTTCCAGCAGAGGCGTACCAAACCGGCGCAGAAGCTGCAGGTCAAGATAGGCGGAAACGCCGCCGCGACCCTGCGCGTCACCCGAGGAACCTTTTTCCTTGAAGAAGAATGCGGCTCCGTCCGGACGGATCAGACGCGTCCAGGCAATTTCCATCTTGGTTGCCAAAGCCGCGCCGACACTGTTGGCGTCGCCTTTTGCCAGTTCGCCGATCAGACGGCTTCCCGCCGGGATAATGATTTTGCGTCCGCTTTCCGAATAAATGTTACGCTCGACGATTGCCGAAACGGGAACGTCCGGGAACCGCGAGTCCAGAGAACGCACCAGAACCGCCGGAATTGCCTTGTCGGCCAGAATCATCCGGTCCATATCCACCCGGTAGGACGAAATGTTCTTTTCAATCCCCTGAGCTTCCCATCCCTTGCTTTTCTTGATGCCGCTCAAACGTTCGCTTTCGATCTGCTGCGGCGATTTGACCACACCGACCACGCCGACACCAATCG
>USCC01000005.1 GCA_900553035.1 uncultured Rhodospirillaceae bacterium
ACAGGTGGTTGTCATTACGCTGATCTCAACGGTGATTGTCATGGGAGTTTCCGGAAGCATCACGCAGTTTGTGATCCGTAAAGGAAAGAAAAAGGAGGAGTAAGAACATGAAATCATTTTTGACAGATTCCGTTTTCTTAGGGGTTGTAGTCAGTCTGTTGACCTATGAGTTTGGTTTATGGTTTAAAAAGAAAGTAAAAATCGCAATATTTAATCCACTTTTAATTTCCGTAATTGCAGTTATGGTATTTCTGGTGGTGTTTCATATAGACTATGCAGATTATGAGGAAGGAGCAAAATACATAAGTTATCTGTTGACACCGGCGACTGTCTGTCTGGCAGTTCCTCTGTATGAGCAGTTTGAGTTACTCAGGAAAAATCTGAAAGCTGTCATAGCAGGAATTATTTCCGGGGTATTTACCAGCATGACATGTATTCTGGTTCTGGCTTTGCTTTTCCGTTTCGATCATCAGCAGTATGTTACATTACTTCCAAAATCTATCACAACAGCGATCGGAATGGGAGTTTCTGAGGAACTTGGTGGCTATGTGACAATTACTGTTGCGGTCATTATCATCACAGGAATTTTTGGATACATAACAGCGGATGCGGTATTAAAACTTTTTCATATTGAAGAACCTATCGCAAAAGGGATCGCAATTGGTTCTGCCTCCCATGCTGTAGGAACTGCAAAAGCGATGGAACTCGGCGAGATAGAGGGGGCAATGAGCAGCCTTTCCATTGCGGTTTCCGGTATTCTGACTGTTGTTGTCCTGCTTTGCGGTGAAATTATTCCGAAAACATGGGCGATGACCTCTTCAGAAAAACGACCCTTCGTCCAATAAAAGGAACGGCAGGAAAACGAAGAAATGTACTGACACGGACGCGCCAGATAAGCAACGTTCGGCGAAGAATCCGCACGAGCCAGATTCAGGACAAGATCGTCTTTCGGGGTCGGATCATCTGAAGGCGTGCGGCGATCCCGCCAGGCAAAACCGTCCCCTTCGATATAAATACGCAACGGTGCGCCGGGACGCGTGATTTTCACCCACGAAGCCAGTTCAAAATTCCCGGCTTTCAGCGGCACATATTTAAAGCCTTCGATTTCGCGGACAGACGAGCATCCCGCGATAAGAAAAAAAAGAAAAAATAACCCCGTCCGAACCATGGCTTTCCTCTTCTGTTGTTTTTTCAAAAAAACATATTTCCGGCGGCTTGTCCATACTCTAAAAAAATCGGTTCTGGCTTTTCCGTCAAGAGTCGTTTATAAAAGACAGCGTTACAGGACGGAGGATGTCGTGAAAAAATATTTCGCAGAATTTACGGGTACGTTCGGCTTTGTCTTTATCGGATGCGGCGCGGCCGTCATTGCCGGGCCCTGGATCGGTTATCTCGGGATTGCCGTGGCTTTCGGCTTCGCTCTGTGCGCCATGATGTACGCCTTTACGCCGGTTTCGGGGGGACATTTCAACCCGGCCGTGACGCTGGCTCTGACGGTTTCCGGCCGCTTTTCGGGGCGTACAGCCTGGGGAACCGTCGGAAAATTCATCGGCTATATTGCCGCCCAGGTTGCCGGAGCATGCGCGGCAGCCTATGTTCTGTACGACATTTATGCCGGGAAAACGGGTTTCGTCAACCAGGGGACGTTCAACGCCAACATTATTGAAAGATATACGACACAGGCCGCCTTCTGGACCGAATCCCTGCTGAGCTTCCTGTTCATCTGTGTTTTTCTGGGCTCAAAGGCGGAAAAGAACCGCCGGGGATTTGCCCCTGTCGCTGTCGGGCTGTTTCTGGTCGCGGCCTATCTGCTTTCGATTCCGGTGACACGGGGCGCTTTGAATCCGGCTCGCAGCACGTCACAGGCTCTTTTCGGCGGCGACGCGGCCATTGCGCAGCTCTGGCTGTTCTGGTGCGCTCCGATGCTGGCGGGGCTTCTGGGCGGCCTGTTCTATAATAAACGCTTTATGCACCTTCTTGAAAAAACGCCTTACGAGGAAACGGCGGAATAAAAACGCCCGCGCAACGGCCTTATATGCGGCTTGCGCCTCTTTTGCCCCTGTTTCCCAGCAGACGTCGGGAATCATCCGAAAATGTCACATGCGGAAAAGAGCGGGGAATTCATTTGAACCGTCCGGAAATACAGCTTCGGATTCCCTGCCCGGCAAAAAAAAAGATTTTGCCTTTAAGCGAAAAGGCCTTCGCCCAAAAGTATCCCAGCTGTTTTGAAAACGCTGTTCCCGGTGAACGGCAGAGGCTTCCGGCCGGGCGGAGAAAATCATTTATCCTTTTTCCGACGGCGCGGCTTTGGTTCCGGCAGAGCGTCCGCCGTTGCACACACCAGATTCGCCAGGAACGAATCATCCCAATCGTCGTCAATAATGAAAAACAGACCCGAGCCTTTATAAGCGGATCCTTCCGCCGGATTTCCGCCCAGCATCTTCCGCCCCTCATCCGTACGCTTCAGAAAAAAACAGTTGTCGCAGATCAGGCCGATCACTTTGTTTCCGCGATAAAGAGCATATTCTCCGAACATCTTGCGGTAATGTATGTCTCCGGCGCCCCGGATCCGGCCGCATATGAATTCGACAAATTCAATGCCGGAAGCCATTTTTCTCTCCTTTTATAAAAAACGCCGGATGATTTCCTCCGGCGTTTTTTTATTAATCCAGGCCCAGCGCCCTTTTATAGGTATCCAGGATAAATTCTTCTTCCTGCCGGTCGGTTTCATCCATTCTGCGCAGTTTCAGGATTTTTTTCATCGCCTTGATATCAAAATTCGCCGACTTGGCTTCCTCAAAAATTTCCTTGATGTCGTTTGCCAAGGCTTTCCTTTCCTCTTCAACGCGTTCGACACGTTCAATATAGGACAGCAAACGTTCGGCATCCACGCCGCCGGCGGTTACATCATCAGCCATTTCAACACTCCTTCGTAATTATTCGGCATCTTCAACATCAAGAGGAACAGCGGTTTCGCGGCGGACAGTCGCCTGAGCGACAGCCACGGCCTTTTCCAGATCCGCTTCTGTACACAGCCCCAGCATAACCGGGTTGCGCGCCTTGATGTTCGCCATGTTCCAGTGCGTTTTGTTGCGCACCGCGTCAATCGAATTTTTCGTCGTACCGATCAGCTTGCGAATCTGCAGATCCGTCAGGTCGGGATGATGCTTCAAAAGCCAGGCAATCGCGTCGGGACGATCCTGACGTTTTGAAACCGGCGTATAACGCGCCCCCTTGGACCGCGGCATCAAAACGGGAAGATCGCTGACCGAACGCTTCAGAACCGCTTTCGGATCGGCTTCACAGCGGGCAATTTCCTCTTTGGTCAGCTGGCCGTTCGCAATCGGGTTCAACCCCATCATCGAGGCGCCGACCTCTCCGTCGGCAATCGCCTGAATTTCCAGAGAATGCATTCCGCAGAACGCGGCGATCTGTTCAAACGTCAAAGCAGTATTTTCAACCAGCCATACGGCGGTTGCTTTTGGCATAAGTGGTAAAGACATTGACTTCCTCTTCCTCATAAAATCTGTTGCCCAGAGAATAGCGTAAAACCATCCTTCAGGTCAAAGCGATAATGCATGATTTAAAATAAATCAGATTTCCGACACGGGCGTCCAGCTTTCGCCGGGTTTTCCGACAATCATCCCGTTGAAAACGCGACCGTTTCCGGCTAAAAGTCCCAGCGACCGGAAAAACGGAAGCCACATCCGGGCATACGCCCTGTTTTCTGCGGACAGCTCCGAAAACCCTTCTCCCTGATACAGATAAACGTCGCCGTCCAGAGCAAATCCCCGCGGTTCAGAGGCGATGACGTCCCGCACCCGACCCGGCTCAAGCCCTGTTCGCCCCAGCAACTCGGCATGAGAGCCTTCAAAACCGTCCGCCCCCATCAGAATCCCGGTCTCTCGGAACAGAACAAAGGCCTTGCGCCGTTTGTGAAATTCCCGTTCCGCCGACATGCAGGACTTTCCCCGAATCGCCCTACTCGTCCGCACGGCCGTCGGTCAGCATCAGGTCCGCCGGCGCCTGTTCCGCCGGAATGGGATCATCCATGTGGCGACAATGGCCTTCCAGATAAGCTCCCGGTTCAATTTCAAGGCGTTCATGCGTAATATCGCCGGACACCTTCGCCGAACTGGCCAGAAAGACAGAGCGGGCGCACAGATGGCCGTTGATGCTGCCGTGAACTTTGGCGACATCGGCCTGAATCGAACCGATGATCTGCGCATTTACGCCGACCAGCAGAACGCGGCATCGGATATCTCCTTCAACGCGGCCGTCAATATGGACTTCGCCTTCACTGATGATATCGCCCGTAATTGCCAGATCCGCGCTGATGATGGAAGGACCGGACGGACGCTTGTCGTTGTTGAACGCTTTTGAATCAATATTTTTGTTAACCTTTGAAAACATTTTTACCCGCCTTGATAAATTTCATCGGATCCACCGCGTACCCTCGGACGCGAATTTCGTAATGCAAATGAGACCCCGTACTGCGTCCGGTACTGCCGACACTGCCGATCCTGTCCCCGGAACGAACCGTATCGCCTTTGGTAACGAACACCTTGTCCATATGGGCATAGCGTGTCCGGAATCCCATTCCATGATCGATTTCGACCATGTTGCCGTACCATCCCCACCGGCCGGCGCGGACGACTTTTCCCGGCGCCGTCGTATAAACGGGTTCGCCGGTAATGCCGCCCAAATCCACCGCTTCATGACGAGCCGGAGCCCCCTGGAAAGGATCTTCACGTGCGCCGAAGGGCGACGTCACACGGATACGATCCAAAGGCCGACCCAAAGGCATCGCATTTTGAAGCGTCGTCAGATCATACCAGTGATCCAGACGCTGATTCAAGCTGACCAAAGAGATATTTAAGTTCGGGTGCCGCATTTTTGCGATCGGCGCCGGGATGAAAGGGCCGCCGATTCCCGCCGTTTCCTTGTCCCGGCGGATGCGGTTCAGAAGCGTGTTCATCCCCAGCCCCGTGTCCGCCAAAGTCTGTTTGATACCGGAAAGCCCCTGTTCAATGACATCGATCTTTCCGTCAGCCAGGGACGCCATTTTCTGAAAAACCAGAATCTGCGTATCCTGCATTTCCGCAACCATATCCTCCAGCCCGCGCAACCGGTTTTTCAGCTCTTCCGCCTCGGAAACGGCCAGATCCCGCTGAAGCAGAGCCTTGCGGAACGAGACCTCCAGAGGTTCGGGGCGAACCTTGCGCGCCGCGCCGTTTTCGACCAGAGCGGCTAACCGCCCCTGCACGGACATGATTTCGTTTTTCAACCGTTCGCGTTCGCGCTCCAGACGGTGCTCCTCGCGTTCAGAAACGCCGTTTTCCGGTGCGGTGAAGGGTTCAACCTTGCGGACGGCCGCGGAAGAACCGTCTTCTCCGTCATTTTCCTTCAGGCGTTCCTCGCGGACTTTGAGCATGGCAAAATGGTTACGATCCATTTCCGACGCGACGTCGCCGATATGATCCCGGTAGGCCGCGACCTCTTCCAAAAGAGCGGCATAAGCCTGGCGCACATGGGCGGACTGGCGATCCTTGACGGCAATGACATGTTCGTAACGCGCATAAAAACGGGAAGAAAACACCGTCCACGCACCAAGCGCAAGCAGAACGGCCAGGCACAGAACCTGAGCCCGCGTTGAAACAGTGTAATAGGAAACGCTGTCCTCACGGCGCACAATAATATCTCGCGGCGGCAGAAGACGTTTGAGAAAGCCGGCCTTTTTTCGGGAATTCAGAGATGATTTGTTCGTAAAATCCGTTTCCACGGCAGATATTAACTCCGTTTCAAGAAAGCCCTGGCAATTTTTATATCACATACTATAAGATAGCGTGGTATTTTTTTGTGCTCAAGCGCACTTTTTTTTACAAAAAAGTCAGAAAGGGAGATACGGATGTCACTCAAAACGAAAACGGCTTTCATCCTGGGGACGTGGTTCGGTTCCGGAAAGGCGCCTTTTGCATCGGGAACGTTCGGCTCTCTTGCGGCACTGCCTTTCGGGGCGCTGATCATGCGGTACGGCGGTCCCGCCTTCCTTCTGGCGGCGGCGGCGGCATTTTATTTCATCGGCGTATGGTGCGCAAACGTCGTCATGGAACAAACCCGAACCGAAGACCCGGGCATGATTGTCATTGATGAAGTCGTCGGCATGTGGATTACTCTGCTCGTCACACCGCTGGATCCGTTCAGCTATATGTTCGCCTTCGCCTTTTTCCGTGTCTTCGATATTACAAAGCCCTTCCCCGTCGGATGGGCCGACACACGCCTGAAAAACGGAACGGGCGTCATGCTTGACGACGTTTTCGCGGGTATATACGGCCTGATCTGCATGCTTGTCCTGCTCCGGTTCATGCCCGAAGGCGGATGGACGGCTTTAGCCGGCTGAGACTTCGGCCGCGCGATAGGACGAACGGACGAACGGGCCGGAAACAACCGCCTTAAAACCCATTTTCAGCCCTTCTTCACGGTATCCGTCGAATTCTTCGGGAGGCACATAGCGCACGACGGGAAAATGTTCGGCCGAGGGACGAAGGTACTGCCCGACGGTCAGGAGATCTGTTCCCGCGGCACGCAGGTCAGCCATGACCTGACGGACTTCGGCCTCCCTCTCCCCCAGCCCCAGCATCAGACCGGATTTGACCGGAATTTCCGGAAAAGCCTTTTTAAAAGCTTCCAAAAGTCCAAGAGAACAGCCGTAATCCGCAGCGGCTCGAACCGACGAATACAGGCGCGGCACGGTTTCGATATTATGCCCGAACACATCCGGACGAGCCGGCTGAAACACCTCCAAAGCCGACGGCTTGTTCCGGAAATCCGGCGTCAGGATTTCAACTTTCGTGCCCGGCGTGCGACGGCGTACCGCTTCAATGCACCGCCGGAAGTGGAGAGCGCCTCCATCCGGCAGGTCGTCGCGCGTCACCGAAGTGATCACAACGTGCTTCAACCCCAGACAGCTTACGGCTTCGGCCAGTTTTTCCGGTTCCCCGGGGGATACGGGGTCCGGGTTTCTGTTTTTGGAAACGTTGCAGAAACGGCAATTGCGCGTACAGATGCTCCCCAGAATCAGGAACGAGGCCGTTTTCGCGTTCCAGCACTCACTCCGGTTCGGACACGCCCCTTCACGGCAGATTGTATGCAGACCGCCCGACGCCAGAACAGCCCGCGTCCGCGCATACTCGGGTCCGAAAGGTACTTTTATTTTCAGCCATTCCGGCTTCAGCGGTTTATCCATCAGACGTGTATCGCTTCACCGAAAGCGGCAAGAAGCGCCTCCTCCAGCATTTCAGACTGCGTCGGATGCGGGAAAATCGTTTCAGCCGCCTTTTCCCATGTCAGGCCGGCCGTCATCGCCATGGACATGGCGCCGACCAGTTCCGTGACTCCCTCGCCGACCATGTGAACGCCCAGAATCCGCCCGTCCTTCCGGTTGATCACCGTCTTAACGAATCCTTCCGTTTCACCGATGACCACCGATTTCCCGTTGCCCAGGAAGGGAAACCGGCCGACGGCGATATCTCCGAATTCGGCACGCGCCTTCTCTTCGGTCAAACCGATGGAAGCCGCCTGCGGCATGCAGAACGTGCAGGCCGGCATCGGCAGAGACGCCCATGGGCGAATGTCTTTTTTTCCGGCGATCCGTTCAACAGCCGTTATTCCCTGACGAACGGCTTTGTGCGCCAGGAAAGGCGGTACCGTCGCGTCGCCGACGGCAAAAACGGACGGTTCCGATGTCATTCCCCATTCGTCCGTAACAATTCCACCGGCCGCGTTCACGGCAATGCCGACTTTTTCAAGCCCCAGATTCGCGGTGTTCGGAGACACGCCCAGAGCCATCAGAACGGCCGAGGAAATGCGAACCTGCTCTTCCCCGTCCGCCGTAAAATGAACGGCGGCGTGTTCTTCTTCAGCGGCGACGGATTTAACGGACGCCTCTGTCACAATTTCAATGCCGCGCCGCGTGAAGGATTTGCGGACGGCTTCCGAAACGTCCCGATCTTCCGCCGGCAGGACGCGGTTCATGCCTTCAATAACCGTCACCTGTGTTCCCATGGCCTGATAAAACGACGCCATTTCCGCGCCGATGGCTCCGCCGCCGATAATCGTCAGGGTTTCCGGCTGTTTTTCCGGCGCCAGCGCATGACGCGCCGTCCAGATGATTCGCCCGTCGGGAACCACGCCCGGCAGAAGCTTCGGCCGTCCGCCCACCGCAATCAGGATATGTTTTGCGGAAATCGTTTCCGTCACGTTTCCGTCCCGGTCACGGACTTCGACTGTCTGCGGCCCGGTCAGGGAACCCGTGCCGTAAATGACCGCGACATTTTTATTCTTCATCAGAAATTCGATTCCGCCCCCCAGACGGTCGGCACAAAACCGCGAACGCCGCAGGACGCCCTCAAAAACCGGCCGGGCATTTTCCACCGAAATCCCGAACAGACCCGCCGTTTTCATTTCATGCAGTAACCGCGCCGAATACAGCAGGGATTTTGTCGGAATACATCCCCAGTTCAGGCATACGCCGCCCAGTTTTTCCTTTTCGACAACCGCCGCACTCATGCCAAGCCCCACAGCCTTCAGCGCCGCAGCGTATCCGCCGGGGCCGCCGCCGATCACGGCCAAATCCACGCTTCTGTCCATTGCATACCTCTCAATGTTTTTCAGTCAGGATAAAACGGCGGCGTTCAAAAAGCCATACGGCCTTTTTGTGAGGTCATTCCGTATCAAAAATAACGTAATCGCCGTCCGTCCCCATGTTCAGGAGGCTGCGCGCCGATTCGTCCAGCATATCCATATCAATGCTCTGCGGAGACAGCTGGCGGACTTTCTGTTCCATCCGGGCGCGGCGGGAAGCGATTTCATCGGCAACCTGGGAAGCGATTTTAATTTCCTGCTTCAGTTCAAACATGCGCCGCAAGCCACGCTCGCCGTTGACTGCATGATAACCGAAATAAAAGGTTAAAACCAGCCAGAACAGCGGAGCCAGTACATGCCGCAACCGGCGGCGGATTTCCTGTACCAGATGCATGTTTTTTCCATCACCCTCATAATACTGTCTGTCGGAAGAGTCGTCTTTTTCGCGCTTTTTTGCAACAAAAAAAGCAACCGTCGGCAAAACCGGGTCTTTCGATATAAAAATGACCGGAAACGTTTCGGCCTCTTCCGGAATTCCGAAAAGGACTGTTCTGAAAAAGATGCCCCTTCCCCGATCGGCCTGTTCCGGCCTTTTGTTTAAACGCCTCGCCCAAGCCCGGCATTAAAAACACAAAAACGGCAGATTCTCCTGCCGTTTTCCGCCGCATGTCCGCAAGAACGGAGACGCCGCTCCTTAGTTCTCCCTGCAGATTTTGGGCAGGAGAGCCCGCATAATCTTGCTGTCTTCCAGTTTTTTCTGAAGCCGGGAAGTTTTGCGTGCTTCCCTGATCGGCACCGGCAACGGCTTATCCTTCAGGGCGTTCAGCAGTTTCATCGGCGGCGCGCTTTTTTCCCGGAAAATTCCCGCAATTCTGCTTTTCGCCGCCTGAAGAACCATTGACATCCGCATACGCATCAGCATCGCCCGCTTTTTCAGAACCAGACCGTGCGGCGACAGGCGCATCAGCCGGCTCGGACGGGCGACTCCGGCGGCTTCCAGAAGGCTTGCCGCGACGGTTGAACAGTTTTTGGAAAACAGTTTGTACGTCATGTCCGCCCGCTTCATTTCTTCGGCGCGTTTCAAAGCCGCGTCATAAGATTTCTGTGAAATGGGATAAACAATGGCCTCGGTATAGGGATTTCCGTATTCTTCGGCAAAATGACCGCGGCATCCCGTCAGGCACTGAAGCGAACCGGTGTGGGAATTGTCGGGTTCAAAGCTGAAACATCTTTCCTTGCCGGCCTTATTTGTCAGGCCGATGAAGGCATGTCCCGAAAACCAGGTCAGAGGACGGCTTTTCCCGCTGATATCCGGACGCAGGAGCATCCCCGGCGTATCCAGGTAGAGCGTGATTTTGCAGTCTTTGTCCGAAGTGCTCATTTTATGTCTTCTGAAAAGGAACCGATCCTGTACAAGATATATTTTTGTCTATTTTTTGGGTAATGTCCAGCAAAAAAGAGGGCTTTTTTCGAAAAAGCCCTCTTTTCGGTTATTTTTCCGGAAGATTACTTATGGCAGCCGCACGTACAGTGATCGCCGCACAGACGCGAAAAGATGGAACGACCCGCATAAACCGCCGTGTCGCCCAGTTCTTCCTCAATGCGGATCAGCTGGTTGTACTTGGCCAGGCGATCGGAACGCGACATTGAACCCGTCTTGATCTGGCCACAGCCCGTCGCCACCGCGATATCCGCAATCGTTGAGTCTTCGGTTTCACCCGAACGGTGCGACAGAACAGCCGTGTACCCTGCGCGGTGCGCCATGTCAACGGCGTTCAGGGTTTCCGACAGCGTCCCGATCTGGTTGACCTTGATCAGGATCGAGTTCGCAATTCCCTTTCGGATGCCTTCGGACAGGCGCGCCGTATTCGTCACAAACAGGTCATCCCCCACCAGCTGAACCTTATGTCCCAGCGTCTGCGTCAGGAGTTCCCAGCCTTCCCAGTCGTCTTCGGCACATCCGTCTTCAATCGATTTGATCGGATACTTGGCGACCAGGTCTTCATAATACTGCACGATTCCTGAAGCGTTGAAGGTCTTCCCCTCACCTTCCAGAACGTACTTGCCGTCCTTATAGAACTCGCTGGAAGCCGCGTCCATTGCCAGGACAACGTCATCACCGGGCTTATATCCCGCGGTTTCAATTGCTTTCATGATATAGGACAGAGCTTCGTCCGCACTGCGCAGGTTCGGGGCAAAGCCGCCTTCATCGCCGACGTTCGTGTTCAGTCCCGCGGCTTTCAGGTTGGATTTCAGAGCCTGGAAGACCTCCGAGCCCATGCGGACGGCTTCGGCAATTGAGGGAGCGGAAACCGGCATGATCATGAATTCCTGAACATCAATCGGGTTGTCGGCGTGCTTTCCGCCGTTCAGGATGTTCATCATCGGAACCGGCAGGATGTGCGCCATCGTGCCACCGATGTAACGGTACAGCGGCATTCCGAATTCTTCGGCGGAAGCCTTGGCAACGGCCAGAGAAACGCCCAGAATGGCATTCGCGCCCAGCTTCGCCTTGTTCGGCGTGCCGTCCAGTTCGATCAGCGCCTGGTCAATTTCCAGCTGTTCCGACGATTCATAACCGCAGATTTTGTCGTTGATTTCCTCGTTGACGGCGTCAACGGCTTTCAGGACGCCCTTGCCGTTGTAGCGGGACTTATCCCCATCGCGGAGTTCAACGGCTTCGTGAGCGCCGGTCGAAGCCCCGGACGGAACGGCCGCACGGCCGAAAGCGCCGGATTCAAGGAAGACGTCGACTTCAACCGTCGGGGTTCCGCGGGAATCGAGAATTTCACGGGCATGGATATCAACAATCTCAGACATTTACTTCTCCATTTACAAAATTAATACCGTTTAACCAGCTTATCGATGGCCGACAGGCTTTCCAGAACGCCTTCCAGATCGGCCAGAGGAATCATGTTGGGGCCGTCGCTGGGCGATTTATCGGGGTCTTCGTGTGTTTCGATGAAGACCGAAGCGACGCCGACGGCGACTGCCGCACGCGCCAGAACCGGAGCAAATTCCCTTTGACCCCCGGTGGAGGTTCCCTGACCGCCGGGCTGCTGTACCGAGTGTGTCGCATCAAAGACGACCGGGCAACCTGTCCGTTCGGCCATAATCGGCAAAGAACGCATGTCCACGACCAGCGTGTTATACCCGAACGACGCACCGCGTTCGGTGAGCAGAACATTCGGGTTTCCAGCCTGTTCAGCCTTTGAAACAACATTTTTCATATCCCAGGGAGCCAAGAACTGGCCCTTTTTGACATTCACGACTTTTCCCGTTTCGGCCGCGGCGACGACCAGATCGGTCTGGCGGCACAGAAACGCAGGAATCTGAAGGATATCCACGACCGGAGCGACCTCGGCGCACTGATAAGGTTCGTGAACATCCGTGACAACGGGACATCCGTAGCGTTCCCTGATTTCCGAAAACACCTCCATCGCCTTTTCCAGGCCGATGCCCCGCGCGCCGGTAATTGACGTCCGGTTTGCCTTGTCAAAGGAAGCTTTAAACACATACGGAATGCCGAGTTTTTCTGTAATTTCAACGATTTTTCCGGCAAGCTCAACGGCGTGGGATTTCGTTTCAATCTGGCACGGGCCGCCGATCAGGACGAACGGCAGATCGTTGCCGAAAGTGACGGCGCCGGCGGAAACATGGCGGTTCATGGCATAACTCCTTACAGAAAAAGAGGGAGGCCGTTCAAGCCTCCTTCTGTGGAAAACAATCAGTTGGACGAGACAGGAACGACCGGAACCTGGGGGGTCTTTTCCGTCTGAACCGCCGCGGGCTGATCCAGGAAGGACTTCTGGGCCTGCGCCACGTCACCCTTGCTCATGATGGCCAGCGTCAGGCTGGTAATCATGAAGCAGGTTGCCAGAATGGCGGTTGTCCGTGTCAGAACATTGCCGACCGAGCGCCCCGTCATGAAGCTCCCCATTCCGCCGCCGCCCAGACCGCCCAGCGCGCCGCCTTCGGAACGCTGCATCAAAATCACACCGACCAGACAGATCGCCAGAATCACATGGATGACTAAAATAAACGTATGCATAATTTCAGATTTCCTCTTTCAGAAGGGGATTAAATACAGGTCTCGACAATTGCCCAGAAATCAGCGATTTTCAGGCTTGCGCCCCCGACCAGGGCACCGTCAACGTCTTCCAGCCCCATCAGCTCTTTCGCATTTGAAGGCTTGACCGAACCGCCATACAGGATGCGCATGCCGTCTGCGGCGGCCTTATCCAGTGTCGCGGCGATTTCGGAACGGATCGCGGCGTGAACGTCTTCCACATCCTGCGTCGTCGGCGTCCGGCCCGTGCCGATGGCCCACACGGGTTCATAGGCGATGACCACGTTCGCGGCGGACGCCCCTTCGGGCATTGATCCGCGAATCTGGCGGCGGCAGATGTCAATCGTTTTTCCGGCGTCGCGTTCGGCTTCGGTTTCCCCGATGCAGATGACGGCTGTCAGCCCGTTTTTAATCACGGCTTCGGCCTTTGCCTTGACGTCGGCATCCGTTTCATGATGATCCGTCCGGCGTTCAGAGTGTCCGACGATGACGTATGTGCAACCGGCGTCCTTGATCATGGCGACGCTTGTATCGCCGGTATGCGCTCCGGATTGCGCGGCGTTGCAGTCCTGCGCTCCGACGGCGACGCGGCCTTTGACAGCAGCGACGACGGACGGGATCAGAATCGACGGCGGGCACATCAGCACGTCGCACTTCGGATCTTTTACCGCGGCATATTTTTCGGCAATGCCCGAAGCCAGGGTTTCCGCCTCGGCCTTCAGACAGTTCATTTTCCAGTTCCCGGCGATTAAGGGACGTCTTTCAGACATTTTTCACTCCTGAATCTATACGACAGTTCACAAAATTATGAACAGGTGTAGCACAAGCGGCCGGGGAAAAAAACATTTAATTCGCTCCTTCTTTCTTTTTTGCAAAAGGCTGTTGCCATTGAAAGACGCTGCCTCTATTATTTGAGAAGTCTCTTTATATATGCAGGATTTTCACATGCTTAAATTTTTCCGCGATCAAAAAGACAGCTGGTTTGTCAAAGGCATCCTGATTTTAACGGCGCTGAGCTTTATGTCTCTGTTCGGCCTTCAGGGCGATATGCAGGCCAGCCAGGGAAACAAGCCCGTCATCCAGGTCGGAGGCCGCAAGATTTTGACGCAGGAGCTGCTGAACGACTTCAACCGTGAAGTCAGCGCACTGCGCCGGATGGTGAACAACAATTTTTCGGTTCAGGATGCCGTCAACCACGGCATGTTTCTGTCCGTTCTGAAGCAAACGGCGTCGCGTGCCGTTCTGGAAGGCACGGTTGAGGAGCTGGGTCTGACGGTTTCTCCGGACGATGTGCGGGCGTTCATCTTCCAGACGCCTCTTTTTGCGGATGCGAACGGTGAATTCAGCCGTGCCGCCTTCAACGAGTATTTAAAAAATACGGAAAAAACGGAAAAACAGTTCGTTCAGGAGATTTTCCTCTCCCTTAAGGCAGAGCAGCTTCTGAAGGCTGTCCGCGCAGTGGCTACCGTGCCGTCGGTTGCGGCGGAAATGGCGTACCGGATCAACGGCGAACAGCGCACGGCCGACGTTTTCCGCATTGCCCCCACGGATCTGAAAATCAAACGCAAGCCGACGCGCAAAGAGTTGCAGGAGATTTATGAAGAAGCATCGGAAAATCTGATTGCCCCCGAATATCGTGATTTCACCGTCATGGAGCTGACGATGGACGACGTCAAGAGGCAGATTCGCATTTCGGAAAACGAGCTGAAGGATCTGTACGAACAGAACAAAGGGGCCTATACGATTGAGGAAATCCGCAACATTGACCAGATGCTGTTCGAAAACGAAGACGAAGCCCGGGCGGCTTATGCCGAGCTGAAAAAAGGCCGGGATTTCATGAAGATCGCACAGGAAAAAGCCCGCCAGACGGAAGATCAGACGAAGCTGGGCGACATGACGCCTTCGACTGCGACGGGCGAATGGGCCGACCAGGTTTTTGCGGCGAAAAAAGGGGAGATTGTCGGCCCTGTTCAGACGTCTTTCGGATGGCAGATTCTGCGCGTCAACTCCATTACACCGAAGGTTGAAAAGAAATATGCCGAAGTCAGATCTGACCTGGAAGGGAAAGCCAAGGATGCTTTGGCCTTTGATAAAATGCAGGCACTGTCCGTTGCGCTGGACGACCGTCTGGGCGCGGGAGAAAAGCTTGAGGACGTTGCGAAATCGGCTGGGCTGAAGGTGAAGCAATACAAGATGATTGACGCGTCCGGCATGGATGAAAACGGTAAGGATTCCGGTGTTTCCAAAGACGTCCTTTCGATTGCGTCCATCAGCGAACCGGGGCGTGTTTCCCCGATGATTGAAGACGGCACCGGATTTTTTGTCCTGCGCATTGACCGTGTTCAGGATCCGGCGCAGAAATCGTTTGAGAAGGCTTTACCGGAAGTGACGGCTCTCTGGACGGCCGAACGGCAGAAAGAGGAAGCACGGGAGATCGTCAAAAAGATTGAAGAAGGACTGCGCAAGAAGCAGAAGCCGGAAACGCTTGCGAAGAAATACGGTGTTTCATATGAACGGATGAAGGATCTGACGCGGCACAACGCGCTTCTACCGACCACGGCGACATACGGTATTTTTGCCCGGGACGTCGGCGGCGTGGTGAATTCTTCAGCGCCGAACGGCTACATTGTCGCGCGGGTGGTTGACATTGAAAGAGCCGACCCGGAAAAAGACGTTCTCGGCGTTGTCCAGTTGCGGCGTCAGATGGTTGAAGAAGAGGCTGAAGAAAAAGCCAATACACTTCTGTCGTCGTTTGGAGAAAGCCTGAATCTTCAGATTGATGAAGATGCTGTCAAGCAGGCGCTGACGTATATTACGCGCCCTGAAAACAGTGGTGAAAACTTTTAACAGCCGATAGACGGAAAAGCCCAGCCGAAAAGCCGGGCTTTTTCATATCCCTTTCCTGCTTTTCTTTTATCATCCGGGAAAGCATCACGGGCATTCTGGAAACGGAATCGGCTCCGGCACTCCGGCGGATGAAGCCCCTCCGCCCATGCCGCACGTCAGGTCTTTTTTGCTCAGCAATAAAACAGTGACACAATGGCAGGCGCGGAAAATTAATCTCAAAAAGTCCGCGCGGGTATCTTCCCGAAGCCGCTCTTCTCCGGATGAAGCCCCTCCGCCCATGCCGCACGTCCGTTTTTTTTTGCTCAGCAATGAGACCGTGACGTGCCTCCGGACGGAGATCGTTCCTTTTTATACGGGCCATCTCTTCCGGGAAGTCTGAGAAGAAAAACGACCGATTATGCGGAAAGAAAAATACCTTTCGCTTTCAGTTCGTCTCTCAGCTGTTCCGCCGAACAGAATAAAATCCCCTGAAAGCCAATGCGGCACGCCGCTTCAACGTTCTCCGGCGCATCGTCAATAAAAACGCTTTCCGACGGCGTCAGGCCGTAACGCCGCATCAGGATTTGAAAAATCCGTTCGTCCGGTTTGGCGCATTTTTCTTCCCCGGAAACCACAATTCCGCTGAAAAAACGGAAAAAATCAAATGAATCCTTCATCGGTTCAAATGTTTCGGAAATCCAGTTCGTCAGGCCGTAAACCGGAAAACGGGACGCCAGTTCTTCCAGAAGCGCGACGGTTTCAGGAAACACGCCTCCGAACATCTCTTTCCATTTTTCCCGGTACAGGTCAATCTGCCACGCATATTCCGGATGCCTTTCCTGAAGAAGTGCCAGACATTCCCCGTAAGAAAGATCGGCATGGCGGCCAAAAAAAACAGGCGGCGCAATTTCGCTCAGGAAATATTCCATCTCTTCCGGATCTGAAAAAACGGATCGGAACACATACCGCGGATTCCAATCAATCAGGACGCCCCCGAAATCAAAAACAAAGGATTTAACCGGCATCAACCGGCCTCCCCTTTGGCCGGGACGCCCGGAGGAAGAACGCCTCTTTCCTCCAGAACCCTGCGGAGCTGCGCCGCCGATTGAAAATGAACCGTCTGAAACCCCAGACGTTCGGCCGTGGCTATGTTCGGCAAAGAATCATCAATAAAAAGCGTCGTTTCCGCTTTCAGCCCGTACCGTTCCAGCAGAATATGAAAAATCGGCTCTTCAGGCTTGGCTTCCTTTTCATGCCCGGAGACAACGATCCCTTTGAATATATTGAAAAAATCAAATTTCGGACGCGTGATGGCAAACTTTTCCGTCGACCAGTTCGTCAGGCCGTAAACCGGAAGACGGGCGGCGGCTTCTTTCAAAATTTCAACGGAATCCTCAAATACTTTCCCGCGCATTTCCTCCCACCGAGTGTCATACATCTCGATTTCACGGGCATACTCGGGGTGAATTTCCTTCAGCTCGGCCACGGATTGGGCAAACGTTTTGTCCTTGTCCATGCGCCAGTTCCATTCCGTCGTACAGATATTATTCAGGAAATATTCCATTTCCGCTTCGTCTCGGAACACTTTCCGGTACAGATAACGCGGGTTCCAGTCAATCAGAACCCCGCCGAAATCGAAAACAACCGCTTCAACCGCCATATTCCCGCCTCCTCAAATAATCATAGTCTTTCTTCCGGAAGTATAATATATACGGAATGAGGAGATTGGAAACACATAAACAGGCATTTGATATAAAAGATATGCTGAACGTCAATAAACTTCCGAATTTGAAACCGCGCCCGAAATCCACGCCGCCGGGACGCCCGGAAAAGGAAACACTGCTCCGCCAGCTCAAAAGCGCTTTGGGCCGAAACGGGTATATCTTTATCGGGCTGACACTCTGCCTGATTTATTTTATGATCTGTTTTCAGGGGGAACGCATCCTGCGCGCCGGAACGTATGCTGTGTTCAGGGAAATCGGCGCCAATGGTTTCGGCGTGTCGTACAGCCGCCCGAAATCCGCTTATCTGGCCCTGAAAAGCGGCATTTACATTGACGATCTCGTCATTACTGCTCCGGAACACATGGGCGGGTGGCAGTGGAAAGCCGGGCGCATTACTGCGGCAATGAATCCGTTCACGCCGGGAACCGTTTCCATCCTCCTGCGCGGAACACATGCCCTCAGCATTCCTTCCTTCGGAAACGTGCGTCTGATCGCCGGAAAAGCGGAAATAACCGTCACGCGCCCGACATCAAAAACGGGTTTTACCGGGCTTCTCAACCTGGAAAACGTCCAGGTGACAGCCCCCTCCGCCATAAGCGGAGCAAAGCTGTCAAACGCTGTTTTGAAAATTGAACGCTCCGCCGGACATTTTGAAAACGGGGCGGCATACGCCTATTCACTCATCGCCGACGACCTTCATCTGCCGTCCGAAGCTTCTGAAGAGCTCCCGCCGAGGGTGCAGTACGTTAATCTGACGGGAATGCTGAACGGTTTTTCGTTCAAACGTGAAAAGCCGCTTCTGAACGACTGGCTTGACAACAGCGGAACCGTTGAAATCTCACGCGGGGAAATCATCTGGAAACCGTTCATGGCCGAATTCACCGGCACGGTCGGCTTTGATCCGTCCTTTGAAATCATCGCCGCCTCAACCGCAAAGGTTTACGGCCTGTTCGATCTTCTGGAACGCCTGTCGAAACAGGGGTTTGTGCGTCCAAGCACACTGTCCGTTGCGAAAATCGTCCTGGGGTCGAAACTGAAAACCGAACCCGGGGAATCCCAGCCTTCCCTCACATCGCCGTTCAGCATCCAGTTCGGAAAGCTTTACGCCGGACAGGTCGTCCTGTATGACGGGCCGGCCGAAACGAAATAAGGCCGCGCAAAAGAACAGCGCGGCCTCTTTCCCGGGACTTCCGTAAAAAAGCGGGAAAATTTCCCGCTTCTTCTTATTTTTCCATGAACTCACGTAGCGTTTCAAGCAACAGCTCCATCTCGTCATCCCTGCCGATGGTCATCCGCAGGGCTCCCGGAAGTCCGTAGGAAGCCACCCGGCGAACAATGATGCCTCTGGACTGGAGGAAAACATCCGCTTCGGCCGCTGTTTTTCCCGGCGCTTCAGGAAATTCGACCAGAACAAAGTTCGTCACGGACGGAACAATCCCCAATCCCATGGCCGGCAGGATTTCAGCCAGTTTTTTACGCCATTTCAGGTTATGCTCAAAACACTTCCGGACAAAATCCCGGTCGCGCACAGCCGCCGTCCCGACAGCCTGAGCCATGATATTAACGTTGAACGGACCGCGAATGCGGTTCAGAACGTCCGTGATTTCGCGCGAGGCATAGCTCCACCCGATACGCAGGCCGCCCAAACCGTAAATCTTTGAAAACGTGCGCAGCATGACAACATTCGGGAATTCGGCGACAAACGCCGTTCCCGCTTCAAAATCATCCTCACCGACAAATTCGGCATAAGCCGCATCCAGTACCAGCATCACATGCGGCGGAAGCATCCTGCACAGACGGCGGATTTCGTCTTTCGGCACATACGTCCCGGTCGGATTACCGGGATTGGCGATAAAGACCATTTTTGTTTTGGATGTGACAGCCTTTAAAATTTCATCCACATCCACGCGGAAATCCTTTTCCGGAACGACAACCGGCGCCGCGCCGCATCCGACAGCATACAGGCGGTACATCAGAAAGGCATACTGCGTGATGATCACTTCGTCACCTTCTGCCAGATAGGCGTGGCACAACAGACCGATCAACTCGTCCGATCCGGAACCGCAGACGATTCGCTCTTCATTCAGGCCGTGCGTTTCGGCAATGGCTCGGCGCAGTTCCGTTGAACCGCCGTCCGGATAGCGGAACATTTTTTCCGCCGCATCCCGGCAGGCCCGGACTGCGGTCGGGTTCGTCCCGAATGCGCACTCGTTTGACGACAGCTTGATCACGCGCCGGACGCCCGCGACCGATGACGCGCCCCCCACATAGGGCGATAAAGACATGATACTTTCATGAGCGGGAACAGGATAATCTGCCATAATCATTCCTTTTTGTTTCTATTTCAACGGGACGGGATAGCCGCCGATGACGCGGAGCATCGTAACCCGTCCGTTTTCCTTTTCCAGAACGGCATTCAGCCGTTCGTCCCTGTCTGACAGGTATCCGTCCACCTCGAACAGATAAGCTTTCCGTGTCATGTCGGGCGTATAAGCGTCACAGATGGCGTTCGTCGGAATCCCGGCGGCCTTCATCACCAGATCCAGCGTGCTCAGGCTCAGCGTTCCATCCGTTTCGGCCACCAGAAGAGTCTGGTCCTCTTCGGTCGGTTCAAACGGGATTTTCCCCAGAGCATAGGCGATCCGGCCGTCTCCCCGGCCGTGGGCCGGCCCCGTCACAGGCAACCGGGCAAACACGGCGATCGTGCGTTTGTATTCCTGAGCCACCGAATACCACCAGCAACTCTGTTTGTCTTCGTTCAAAGAAAGAACGCCGACGTTGGCTTCGCCCTGTGTCAGTTCTTTCAGGACGAGGCTGACGGAACGGCAGGAAATCATCGGCGTATAGGAACCGAAAAAGTCCCGCGCGATTTCCAGGTTGCCCATCCCTCTTTCGGGCATGTAAACGGCGACGACCATCGGGGTCTGTATGGTGACGCAGGCGCTGATGATCTCGCGCCAGATACGGATCAGGACGTCGCGATCCATCGCGCCCTTGTGACGGCGCCACAGACGGCGAAGGATTTCGGCCTCGCGCGCCGGACGGAGAGCAAAAGAACCGCCCGAAACATTCGCAAGAGCCTTGGCGCGTCCGACCTGTTCCACCAACTGAACACGGCGCATCAGCAGGTCGTGTATCCCGTCGTCGACCGCATCAATTTCCCGGCGCAGGTCTTCCAGAGAAGGAGTGTCATTCATGATTTTATAATTCCATGTATCGATTTTTCCCTTTTCTTTTTACCCCATTCATGGGTAAAAATCTTTATGTTTTTATCAATAAAGGACACAAAAAATGCCGACAATATCTGCCGATGAGCTTTCTGCCCTGGTCTCGTACACACCGAACGGCCTTGTTCCGGTCATTGCTCAACAGCATGACACCGGCGAAGTCCTGATGATGGCTTGGATGAATCAGGAAGCTCTGAAGGAAACGCTGAAGACGGGACGGATGTGTTACTATTCCCGTTCGCGGCAATGCCTCTGGCGCAAAGGAGAAACGTCCGGGCATGTACAGCGGCTGAAAGAGATGCGTATCGATTGCGACGGCGACACGCTTCTGGCGCTGATTGATCAGACCGGCGCGGCGTGTCATACGGGCAACCGTACCTGTTTTTACCGCGGGCTGGACATCGGCGAAAAATCCGCATAACCGCACCTGTGCGGCTTGCGTGCGAAAAAGCCCGTCCCCTCCCGCCGAAAGAACAAGCTGCGGACGGCCGGCATCCCCTCCCCTGATGTCGCAGGGAGGTTCCGGCGTCAGAACCGCCGGGACACGCGCTTCTCCCTCCGGACGAAGAGGCGACCCGGTGTCGGATACGCGGGAACGCCGCCTTCTTTTCCGCGGCGGAAAGAACTCCGGATCAGAGGCGGATACCGCCCCGACGTTCATAAGCTGTCCAGACCTGACGTGATTTGAGGTTCTGCCTTTACGAACCTGATATGTGCTGTTCCCGGTATACGGCGTTCAGGGCGGAAATTTTTTCTGCCCTCCGCGCCCGCACACGGGAGTTTATTCACACAAAAAACGCCGGGGATTCTCCGGCGTTTTCATTTTTGCGGCCTTTTTATTTTTTCAGAGGCGTTCCCGCGCTTTTCTTTTCCGAACGCGGCGAAACCGTAAAGGAAACGACCGTTCCGCTCACGATGTCCGATTCCAGCTGAATCGTCGCAATACGCGTGTCGCGGCGGAAGGACAGGACGCTGATTTTTGAACGGACGACTGTAATTTCCGACCATCCGAATTTCGGCATTTCCGACATATAAAAGTCAAACAGGCTGTTCTGCGTGTACGGCGCGGTGAAAACCAGACGGCCGATCCACGTGCTTTCGCCGCCCAGAAGCAGAGACTGCTTCAGATCCATCATTGCCTTTTCGGGAATGGGAATGTCGTTGAACTGGGCGAAACTGGGCGGAAGCGTGCCTTCCGCTCCCTCGCCGCGGCCGCCCATCGTTTCCGACATGGCGCATCCGGCCAGAACCGGAGCCATAACTGCAAACATCAAGGAAAAAAGTACTTTTTTCATAAGAATCACTTTCTGTTGCCTGTGCATAGAATTCTTTTTTAACGTAACAAACGTTTCTTAAAAACCCCTTAACCGGAAAGGGGGTCTCTTCTGTGAAATTTTTGTGGATTATCGCCTTTACTTTATCGGTTGTCTTCGTATGATAGCCAAAACGAATGAACAGGGATTCAGGGTCATGACAAAATACATCTTTATTACGGGCGGCGTTGTTTCATCGTTGGGAAAAGGGATGGCTTCCGCCGCAATCGGAGCTTTGCTTCAGGCTCGGGGGTACAAAGTCCGCATGCGCAAAATGGATCCGTACCTGAACATTGATCCCGGCACAATGTCCCCTTACCAGCACGGCGAGGTTTTTGTCACCGAAGACGGAGCGGAAACCGACCTTGATCTGGGTCATTACGAACGGTTCGTCGGTACCCCCTGCCGGAAAACGGATTCGGTTTCGGGCGGCCGCATTTACAACAACGTTCTGACAAAGGAACGCCGCGGCGAATATCTGGGCGCAACGGTTCAGGCCATCCCGCACGTCACCGACGAAATCAAGCGGTTCATCGAATCGGATCTGACGGATGAGGATTTCGTCCTGTATGAAATCGGGGGCACCGTCGGCGATATTGAAGGAACTCTTTTCCTTGAAGCCATCCGCCAGTTTGCCAATACCGTCGGAAAGGATAACGCTCTGTTCCTGCACCTGACCCTTCTGCCTTACATTCCGACGGCCGGAGAGCTGAAAACGAAGCCGACACAGCATTCCGTCAAGCAACTGCTGGAAACCGGGATTCAGGCCAACATCCTGCTGTGCCGCAGCCCGATGATGATTCCGCCAAGCGAGCGCCGCAAAATCGGCCTGTTCTGCAACATCGCCCCCGAAGACGTCATTGCGGCGCTGGATGCGGACAGCATTTATAAAATCCCCCTGATGTACCACGACGAAGGTCTGGACACACGGATTTTGCATCATTTCCGGATGTTGGAAAACGCTCCGGAGCCTGATCTGAAAAAATGGCGCGACATTGTTGATGTCATCGGTCATTGGGAACATCACACGACAATCGCGGTCGTCGGAAAGTACTGCGGTCTGCCCGATGCGTACAAATCGCTGAACGAGGCTCTGTTCCATGCCGGGATAGCCCACAAGACAAAAGTCAACATTAAATGGATCGAATCGGACACGCTGGAAACGGCGTCTGAAGAAGAAATTGCCCGGGTTTTCGCCGGTGTTCAGGGCATTCTGGTGCCGGGCGGCTTCGGAACGCGCGGGGTCGAAGGCAAAATGATTGCCGAACGGTATGCCCGGGAAAAGAAAATCCCGTTCTTCGGCATCTGTCTGGGCATGCAGACCGCCGTCATCGAGGCGGCGCGCAGTCTGTTGGGCATTACGGACGCAAATTCAACGGAATTTACCCGAGAATGTACGCCGGTTGTCGCGCTGATGACCGAATGGGAGCAGAACGGACGGAAACAGATCCGTTCTGAACAGACTGACGTCGGGGGGACGATGCGTCTGGGAGCCTATCCGTGCCGTCTGAAACCCGGAACTCTGGCCGCCCGCCTGTATGGAAAGGCTGACACGATTTACGAGCGCCACCGTCACCGCTACGAAGTCGATATGAATATCGCCGAAAAGCTTAAGGAAAAAGGAATGATCGTTTCCGGGCGTTCTCCGGACGGCCTTCTGCCCGAAATCGTCGAGCTGGAGGATCATCCGTTCTTTATTGCGGTGCAGTTTCACCCCGAATTCAAGTCGCGCGCCTTTGATGCCCACCCGATTTTCAGGGGATTCATTGAAGCGGCCCTTCGCCAGAGCACACTGATATAGGCGAAAGAACAGACGGCGGTGCCCTTTTTTATCTATGATCTTAAGAAGTTAAAGCGTATAATTTCATGGTCACCGGATAAAGAAGGATACCGTCGTATGTTATTAAAACGTTTTAAATTCATTTGCTGGAGCATCTTAGGCGTCGCTGCCTTTTATTTTTCATTTAATTTCTGGGATATGCTTCTCGGAAGCATGATCTGGGAAATGTACTTCAAGCTTCCGACACCGCTGTTCATCCTGATTACATTTTTCCTGATCATGTTTCTGTGCCGCGCGATGGGATGTCTGTTTTTCATGCCCAAACCGCATCTTAAGGCAATTCTGGACAATGGTGAGGCCGAGCCTTCTCTGTCTCAGATGATTCTCCGGTCGTTCTCCCTTCCCTTTTTAAAGCGGACGGGGATGTATGTGTTGCTGATTGCGGCAGAGCTGATCCTGCGCCTCGTGTCCATCCTCCTTTTCATGTACATCCTGGATCATACCTACTTCTTATGGGAATCCATCATCCGGAAATCGTCCCTGCTGGTTCTGGCGAGCTGGGCAATTCTGGCTTTCCTGGTCATGGAACTTCCCTGGTACTTCCTGTTTTACAAGACGTCTTTCGGCGGACGGCCGAACCGTTCCCGCGAATACTGGTTCGGGTTCAAGGTGTTTCTCCTGGTTCTGGGTATTTTTGTCATACGCACCGTTCTGGAAAACATCCTTTTCATCACGGACGTCGCCGCCAATCAGGAACCGCCCCTGTACAAGCAGGTTCTGTTTGATCTGCTGTTCATCGGGCTGTGTATCGGGCTGTGGTATCTGATGTACCGGGCGAAATGCTGCTGTGTTTCCCGTTGTCCCATTTGCGCGAAAATCGGGCAGTTTTTCCACAGATGCCGCTGCGACACGCCCGCCGTGGAACCCAAAGACGAAACAGAAGAAAAACCCGTTACGCAAAAGGTTTCCGACTCCGGAAAAGAATAAAAGGATTTTCCGTTTCCGACTGAAAACGCCGCTTCAGATAAAGCGGCGTTTTTCATATTCTGTTTTTCATTGAGGCGGCGCTGGCGTCCTTCCCTTCAGGTAATCGCCGTGAAAGCCGTATCCTTCGGAAACGGAACGGCCGATCGACCGGATTTTCATTGCAATATCGGAACGGTAGACGGCGGGTTCACTGTCGGTTCCCGGCTTTCCCGGATACAGGATGTAAAGCTTCCTGTATTCGGCTTCGGTCACATTCGGCATGATGACGTTGGCGCCTCCCTGAAGAGCCATCAGGCGCCCCTCCGGATGCAGCGCTTCCATCGCCGTCGTCGCGGGAATATTAATATCCGGCAGAAGCAGGCGCAGGACCGCCATAACACGCAGGGACAGCTTCAGCGTTCCCCCCGCTTCCGCCCCCAGAGGCGTGTCGGGATGCGGGATAAAGGGCCCGATCCCCACCATATCCGCCTTTATATCCTTAAAGAACAGAATGTCATCCGCAATCGATTCAAGAGACTGTCCCGGAAGCCCGACCAGCGACCCCGTCCCGACCTCATAGCCGAGCGTCCTTAAATCGTCCAGACAGCGCACTCGGTTTTCCCAGCTCATTCCCGGATCCAGGCGGTGATAAAGATCCCTGTCCGTCGTTTCAATCCGAAGCAGGTAGCGGTCTGCTCCGGCATCCCGGAAGGCTTTGTACTCCTCAAACGTTTTTTCACCGATGCTCAGCGTCAGAGCCAGATCCATGGCTTTGATGCCACGGATGATTTCCGTCATCCGTTCGACCGTGTAGTATGGGTCTTCCCCGGATTGAAGCACGATTGTCCTGTAACCGCACGCACGGGCTTTTCCAACCAGATCAAGAATCCGTTCCGGCGGCAGGCGGTAACGTTCCGCCCGAAGATTGTCCCGCCTCAATCCGCAGTACATGCAGTTCCGGCGGCAGCGGTTTGAAAACTCGATCAGCCCTCTCAAATGAATTTCATCACCGACATACCGGCGGCGGACATCGTCAGCGGCCTTTAAAAGCGCGTCGTGCCGGGTGTCCTCCGAAAGCAGGGCGACGATCTCTTCCTTTGAAAGGGAATGAATCGTTTTGGCGTCTGTCAGGAAATCAGTCATGTTTTTTCCAATACCGTCTTTTTTCATAACATATCCTGAAAGCGCTGTTTAAGGAATGGGAAATCCGGCGGCGGCGCGATATTATACAGCTTCGGGATTCGCACGGGCCTTCTGGGAAAAATGAAAAAGCGGAATATTAAAAAAATATATGCCTTCCTGTTCTTAAATAAACGATATGTTTTTTTTCAGATATTGATGAATTTTTAAAATCAATCAATCCGAATTTTGATTTATACTTTTCGGCGCGCATTACTCGTAAAACGGCACATTTATCCCGAAAAAAGCGGCAAGACGCAAACGTTCTTATCATCCGGAAAAAACATGCTAAGATGTCCTCAGAAAAAAGTCTTCAGCACGGCTTCCGGAGGTGAAAAGTGCTCCACATCGGCTGTCATCTGTCATCGGGCAAAGGATTCCGGCATATGGGACAGGAAGCCTTGTCGATCAAGGCCGACACATTCCAGTTTTTCACCCGGAATCCGCGCGGCAGCAAAGCCAAAAAAGTTGACGCGGATGATGCCGCGGCTCTGGCCGCTCTTGTCAAAAAGCATGATTTTACCCCGCTTCTGGCGCATGCGCCCTATACGCTGAATGCCTCTTCCGCCGATTCGGGGCTGAGAGATTTCGCACGTCGGGTCATGGCCGAAGACATTAACGTTCTGGAGGCCCATCTGCCCGGAAACATGTACAATTTTCACCCCGGAAGCCATGTGGGGCAAGGTGTTGAAGCCGGCATCGGCTTTATTGCCGATCTTTTGAACGACATCCTCCGTCCCGAACAGAAGACTCTGGTTCTTCTGGAAACAATGTCCGGCAAGGGAAGTGAAATCGGGCGGACGTTTGAAGAACTGCAGATGATTCTCGAACGCGTACATCTCCGGGAAAAAATGGGAGTCTGTCTGGATACCTGCCATGTTTTTTCGGCCGGATACGACATTGTCGGCCGTCTGGACGGTATTCTGGAACATTTCGACGCCGTCATCGGACTGGATCGTCTGAAAGCCGTCCACCTGAATGACAGTATGATGCCCTTCGGCGCGCACAAAGACCGTCATGAAAAAATCGGATCGGGGAGAATCGGCCGGGAAGCCCTGATTCGTTTTATTAATCATCCCCGGCTCTGCCACCTGCCATTTTATCTGGAAACGCCGAACGATGTCGCGGGATATGCCCGCGAAATCCGCATGTTGCGCCGGGCGTATGCACCGAAAAAATGACCGCCGCGTCCGCCGGGGTTTCTCTGAAAAGCGGACACCGCCCGATTCGATTCATTTTCTAGGAACAGGCGATATGTCTTTCCGTCCAAAGTGCTGTCAGACACGCCTTTAAAAAGTGGAGAATACCGTCGCGGGGAAGACCCGTTCTTCTAAAAGGTGGGAGCGTCTTTTCTTGTCGTCTTTGTGAAAAGAGGCTCAATCCCGCACAAAAATGAACAAAAAATAGACGCTCCCTGTCAGGAGAATGCCTGTTGTTGAAAAAGAAGGCCGGTGAAAGCTTTCTCTCCCCTCCCGGACAGATAACCGAAAGGGTCTAACAAGAAGCGATATTCCCCTAACAGAATATACATTTGCATATTTTAGATTGCACTTCAACAGAAATAAACAATCTTCCACAGCTTTTCAGAATTATCCACAGGCCGGGGCGGTTCCGGAAGGGCTGAAAAGCCCGGAAAAATAGGGTTTCGTATCAAAAGGTTATGTTTGGATTATCCCGAAAAATACCTTATAATAAGGCCGTAAGCAGCAAAGGAGACCGTTATGGGTAAAAAAATTTCCAAGAAAGAGAAAAAAGAGATTGTCGAAAGCGTTTTAAAGGAACAGAAAAAATTATTGAAAAAAATTATGGGATTGAAGGACTTCTGTCTCGACAACATTCTTGCCCTGGAACCGCTCCTGCATGCCGAACATGACACCTCGGCCGTGGAAGAACGCATGGTCAGGTTTGAAGAACTGCTTGATATTCTTGATATTTTTTCTACGGTCGCTGCAGATGAAATCCCCGAAGATGTTATTGTCGAGCGCTGTAAATGATGGAAAAAAACGCCCGAAATGAAATTGTCTATCTTGTGGGATTGCCCTGTTCCGGGAAATCAACCTATATCCGCGAACATTACACGAATCATGCCGTCATATCGAACGACGCCATTGTTGAAGAGTATGCTTCGGCTCGGGGTATTGATTACGGAACGGCATGGAGTGCCCTGGATTACAAGGCCGTTGCTGCCGAATGCCGCCGTCGTTTTAACAAGGCCGTCCGCGAAGGGCGCCCTGTTGTCATTGACAATACGAACATGACGGTTTCATCGCGCCGCCTGTACGAAGCGGCCGGTTATGACAAAAAAGCCGTTATTTTTGAAATCGACGAAGCGGAACGCCTGCGCCGTACGGAAAAACGCGCGGCGGAAACAGGAAAACGAATTCCCGAAGACGCCATACGCAAAATGAAAAGCCTTTACGTTGCTCCTGCCGCGGCGGAAGGTTTTGTCAGCATTGTTTCCGCGAATAAAGAAAAAAGCGATCGGAATCTCCGGACGAATCTTCTCGCACAGCGGCTTCGAAAAGGACGCTAGCCCGCTCTGTGCGCTGCCGCGTCGGATTTGATTCGTTCAACCATGGCAAAAAATCCGTTCCGCCGAGTCGGACTCAGGTGGCTGTCCAAGCCGAGCTGTCTGAAAATGCTTTCCACATCTGTTTTTAAAATTTCATCCGGCGTCCGACCCGACAGAATAATCTGCAAAACGGCGATCAGGCCGCGGACGATATGCGCGTCGCTGTCTGCCGTAAATGTCAGAATGCCGTTGTCTTCCGTTGTTTTCAGCCATACCTGGCTCATGCACCCTTCCACTTTGGTGTGATCGTTCTTATCGGCTTCGGCCATGGGAGGAAGCTCTTTTCCAAGCTCGATCAGATAACCGTAGCGCTCTTCCCAATCGCCCAAAAAAGAGAAATTTTCAATCAGTTCCGAAACGTCCATTGCTTTTCCTTTCACGGCTCCCCATGGCCTCTTTGCTCATATAGCCCATTTCGCCCCCGGTTTCAAGCCGCGCCCTTCCCGACCCTGCCGGGACCGACGAAAGCTAAGCGGCGCATTCACATCCTGTTGTTTCACATACCTCTTTTCCGAACGGATTCGGATGCCGATTCTTTCAATACGGCGAACAGGAAATACCGGAGAACGACTCCCTACCGGGAACAGCGTTCCTAAATCAAGTCCCCCGCTACACCAAGGAAACACAGATGCCTTTTAACACCATCGCCGGTCGGGTTGGAGGGAACCGCTTTCAATCAGAGACTCGGCTATAGCAACGAAACAAAGTGCTATAAAAAAGCACATCACATCAAGGCTGACCTTCCAAGCAATCCTTTTCGGGAAGAAAAAACGGATGCATTTTAATACCGCCGCCGACCGGATGCGCCGCAGATGATAGCGCCGTTTCAATCAGAGAATCGGCAACGGAAGCTTGAGAAGCCGTGAACACATCAGGACTAACCTTCCAAGTAATCCTTTTCAGGAAGAAAAAACAGATGCATTTTGATACTGCCGCCGACCGAATCCACCGAAGACGAGACGGGGAAAGCTGTTTCAATCAAAGAATCGGCAACGGAGGCTTGAGAAGCCGCAGACACATCAGGACTAACCTTCCAAGTAATCCTTTTCAGGAAGAAAAAACAGATGCATTTTGATACTGTTGCCGACCGAATCCACCGAAGACGAGACGGGGAAAGCTGTTTCAATCAAAGAATCGGCAACGGAGGCTTGAGAAGCCGCAGACACATCAGGATTGACCTTCCAAGTAATCCTTTTCAGGAAGAAAAAACAGATGCATTTTGATACTGTTGCCGACCGAATCCACCGAAGACGAGACGGGGAAAGCTGTTTCAATCAAAGAATCGGCAACGGAGGCTTGAGAAGCCGCAGACACATCAGGATTGACCTTCCAAGTAATCCTTTTCGGGAAGAAAGAACAGATGCCTTTTAATACCGCCGCCGACCGGATGCGCCGCAGATGATAGCGCCGTTTCAATCAGAGAATCGGCAACGGAAGCTTGAGAAGCCGTGAACACATCAGGACTAACCTTCCAAGTAATCCTTTTCAGGAAGAAAAAACAGATGCATTTTGATACTGCCGCCGACCGAATCCACCGAAGACGAGACGGGGAAAGCTGTTTCAATCAAAGAATCGGCAACGGAGGCTTGAGAAGCCGCAGACACATCAGGATTGACCTTCCAAGCAATCCTTTTCGGGAAGAAAGAACAAATGCATTTTAGCGTCGTCACCGACCGAATCCACCAAGGTCGGCTGAAAAAGGTTCATCCACGCCGGAAAAGATAAAATTTTATTGAAGCGGGTTTTCAGCGGGCACGGGAAGCCATATGAACACGATGGTACGGCACGCCGGCGTTCATAAGACTCGTTTTCTGCACCGGAAGAGGACGCGTCACATTGACATATGCCTCCATAGCCAAAGGAAGCTTATATTCGGGAAGCGTCTCGATTGTCTTGTCACACCGCCCGCCGAAACGGCGGTAGCAGGCCTTGGCATAATCATCAAGCCATGCCTTGTTTTCATTCGAAACTCCGCCATATTCCGGCGTATTCAAAACCGGAAGCACATCCTTCATGTAATTCTTCCCGTCTATCCGGCAAATCCATGAAGACATATCGGTATTGGACAGGTCGCCGTATTCCGGGAAATATCCATCCCCATATCAAAAACATGGCTTAAATGGTCAATCATCTGGCGTTCGTACATGGGTTTCAGGGAAGAGCCGAACCATCCCAGAGCCGCCGACTGAAGAGCATCCGACAAACCGTCCTTCTTCATTTTCCGCGCGAAAATATCCGCAATCGGCCTGTAATTCAGAACGATCGCATTCCATGCTCTGGCATTGCCGTTCCGCTTCATTTCATCCGCAACGCCCAGAGAACACGCCACCGCGTCCGCCTCGGCCAACTGCAGTCCGAACCGAATAGACCCCAAGCCGCACCTCCGCCGTCTGATTCGCCCGCTGCCCGGCATGGCGCGCTTCATGGACAAGCGTTGTCAGCTGACGGTCAAAAGTACTGTTCCGCGACAGGCAGATCGTTTTCGATGCGGCCTCAAAAGAACCGTTCACGCCGCTGGTTCCCTGTGTCATCCGGACAATCGTTCCATTTTTCGAGGCTTCTTCCAGAATCGCTTTGCCCAGAGGACTTTTTTCGGCGATCTCGTTGATCATATCCGTCATCAGAAAGATATCTTCCTTTTTCCCGCGCAAACGCAGAGGAACGTCCAGCTTCTGCAAAGCCAGCTGTTCCCTCGAAGCCTGGCGGATAAAAGGATTCACCTGGCGGAATGCGTCCGAAAGAGACCGGGATAAAGTCATTTTCTCTTCCTTTCTCTGAAAGAGTCAGCGCCCCTTGACCAGACGGGACAGCCAATACTGTTTTTTCACATCTTCGGAAACAGCAATCCTGAAGGTGCTCTTTCCGGCCTCGCGGCAGTCTTTCAGGTTTTTCATGCCCTTTTCCGACAGATAGGCCGGCATTTTCCCGTACTGTTCCTCTGTCTGGTTTTTAATATAGGGCTTTTCCTGATACAACGGTATTTCCGCCAGAGACGGATCCGAAGAAACGCCGGCTTCATTGCAGG
Source organism: uncultured Rhodospirillaceae bacterium (assembly GCA_900553035.1). Classification (GTDB taxonomy): domain Bacteria; phylum Pseudomonadota; class Alphaproteobacteria; order CAAGCB01; family CAG-977; genus CAG-977. The sequence continues at coordinate 31,325 of USCC01000005.1, forward strand.
CCCTGACATGTTCTTTCACCCACGCGGCCGAAGCATTTGACAGCCCGGCGCGCTCCGGCTGTTGCAACACGGAAAGCGGCTGTGAAAAATAATTCTCGCCGTTCAGTGTACAGATTTTCTTCACACTGTCGGCCAGAGAAAACTCTTTCAGCGTCCCCGTCCGGTTGGCATACAGCTCCCCGCGGCTGAGCGGGTCAAGGACATGCGACATTTCATAGGCCATTTTGCGGTATTCGTCGTTGTACCACCCCAGCAGACACGCGGACATGACTTCGCCCTTTTCCTTATCCGTCATTTCGGCGCGGTCGGCCTGCGCTTCTTCATAATCGGAAACCATGCCCTGATAATCCCGGCGCATCCGCGACAGCGGCATGTAGTCATATTTGAAAAACAGCTCCTCGCACACCTGTATTGAACAGGCGACGGCGTCGGCTTCCATCAGTCGTTTTTCCGGCAGCTGGCTTTTCATGCTGACAAACGGATCATAACCCGCGATCGCCCCACGGCCGATCTGACCGGCATGACGTGCTTCGTGCACCAGCGTGGACACCCATTTGTCGGGATCCTGCCGGTTCGACATGATCAGCTCTTTGCTCCGCGACCGACAGGCCCCCATCGTCGCCCCCAGATCCCCGATTTTCACCGTATAGCCAAGCGCGGCGGCCTCTTCCAGAATCTGTCTGCCCACTTTGCTGACAGCAATCCGGTTGATGACGTCCGTCAAATCCGCCTTTTCCTCGTCGGTTCCTTCCAGCTTGAAGGGCGTCGCCAGATCCTGCGGTTCCAGAGCGCTGAGCGGCGTTTCGTCCCGGGACGTCTGCGGGGAAAATGTATCTTTCAAGTTCATTACGGTTGTCCTTTATCGAGAATTGGAATTTTCCAGAGAATCCATCAGAAGGCTTCTTTGGGTTTCCTTTTTTTTCTGTTTTTCAAAATATTTCTCAAACGCCTTTTCCCGACGCATCTGAAGCAGCATGATTTCAGGACGTTCCGTCACCGCCGGCGGATTCGGCCCGAACTCGGCATCCATTCGGGAACGGACGAACGGCGGATCCGGATATGAAACCATCTTTTCCACCGACGTATCGCGGCACTTTTCACCGTAATAGATTTCCCATCCTCTGGCATAATCCTGCATCCAGGAACGGGTTTCCTCTGAAACGGCCGCGAACTTTTCAGTGTGCAGCAATTCAGCCGAGCCGGTAAAATAGTTGCCGCCCCCAAGCGTACAGACCATACTCACGGTTTTTCCGGCATCCAGAGCCTTCGGTGCCGGACGGCCGCCGGCATCTTTGAAATCGTCATCCGCCGGTTTGACCACATAACTGCGTTCGTAAAGCATTTTCAAAGCGTCATTGTCATACCAGGCCAGCGCCGCGGCAGTGAGCGCTTCGGCTCTTCGGTTTTCCGGGTCGTTTTTCATGTAGGCTTCCGCAAAAGCCTGTGCAACGCCGGGATAAGAACGGCGGATATCCCCAAAAGGCGCTGTGTCCCGTTTTTCAGACATCTCGGCACATACTCCGGCCGAACAGGCAACGGCGTCGGCTTCGGTCAGGCGGGTTTCCAGAATGACGCTCTGTGCCTGAAAGCCCTTGAAATTTTTATGGCATCCGCGTTCGAACTGTCCGGCGTGACGCGCTTCGTGAACCAGCGTGGACACAAGCTGATCCTCGGACAGGCCATCGGAGAGCATCAGCTCCCGGCTTTCGGGGTTGCAGGCTCCGCGGGAACTTCCCAGCGGCATCAGGCGGACGGTGTATCCGGCGGCCTCATTCAGGATTTCCCGGCCCAGCGACGACACGGTAATGCGTTCGGCAACGTTTTCCAGAAGGCGTTGCTCCTCGGGCGTTCCGGCAAAGACAAGACCTGCCGGAACTTCGGAGATTTCCGATTTTTCCGGCGAAAAGGACGCGGCCGTCCGATTCTTCTGGTATGCTTCCGACAACGTCATGAAGGCCTTCCCCGTAAACAATTTTTCTTTGTTTTAAAATAGCATGCTTCCGCCGGGAGGAGCAACCATTTTTTAGACAAAATTATTTTTATTTTTCATAATTTGAGCAAAAGAAAAGCCCCCGTCGGCGGGGGCTTTCACTTTAATCTTTGTCAAAGGAATCAGGTTTCCAGAATTCCCATGCGCTGAGCCGTCACAACAGCCTTTGTGCGGTTTTCGACATGCAGATGGCGCAACAGAGCGTTGATGTGCAGCTTAACCGTCGCCTCGGAGACTTTCATTTCATAGGCGATCTGCTTGTTTGACAAACCGTTGCTCAGATGCTGGAGCACTTCGCTCTGGCGGAAAGTAAGGTTCTTTCCGTTCGGCAGAGTGTGTGACAGGATTTTTCCTTCGCCGGTATGACGTTCCGGTTTCTGCATTCCCTTCAGAACGGCCGGCGGGACATAGGCATTGCCGTCCATGATCAGGCGAAGCGCGCTGATTGTCAGAGAATCAGGGGACAATTTTGTGATATATCCGGTGACGCCGATATCAAAGGTATCCAGAATATCCTTCGGCTCTTCGGATTCACTCAGCATCACAATGCGGGCCGTCGGGAACATGGTGAATACGGAACGGAGATTCTCTTTCCATTCCTTGCCCAGCAGATCACGGTCGATAAAGACCAGATTAAACGGAATATTCCGTGCGGACAAGGGAGTAAGAGCTTCATAATTCGTCACTTCCTGCAGTTCGCCGAGTGCGTCAAAGCGCTGCAGCTGGCTACGGAAACCTTCCCGGAACAGCGTATGGTTATCAGCAATTAAAACTCTCATCTTTTTCCCTTCCTTATTCTGTCTTTATTTATTTTGGGGTCCTCCGGGGGTTCGTCCTTCGGACCTTTTTCCTCAGACTTTCAAACTTCTGTTTCCTAACAGTCATCAGACTATGAAACTTCGGCCGCTGAAGATAGATAACAAATAGAACTATATTCTTTCAGGTACGCCCATTTGCTATTTTTTTCTCTTTTTAGTATATCGCATCTTTCCGGAAGTTCAAGAGAATAAATCCCTTTATTTTTTATATCCCCGTCGGAAGAAGGGGACAGACTGTGCCGTCAAACCTAAGGTATGCAATAAAAAAGAGGATGCATGCACAGGAAAAAGGGGATTCATCCGAATATGGAAGACGCGAAATTCTTCTTTGATAATACTGCCGGAACGATTTATGAAAAAAGTTGGCAGGATAAAACTTTTTTCCGCCCCTCTGAAATCGAATCGGCCGTTTTTACGGCGGCGAATCGACCCGAAACAGGAGGCCTTCCCCCAAAAAAAACGGCGGCGGCGGGGATTATCCCCCTCTTCTCCTCCCCGAAAGGCAGGCCGGCCGGAAAAGGAAAGCCGCTTTTCCGGCCGACGCGGCCTCTTAAACCCGGCACAGTTCGTACTCCGTCGTTCCCAGACCGATTTTTTCGGCATGCTTCAACCCCGTCAGCCAATCCGTGTCCGGATGCAGAAGATGGAACTTATCGGCACCTTCCAGAACATCGTGCGGATGCTCTTCAATCAGCTTGTTCGGCGATGTGCTGGCCGGCGCGGCAATAACCAGATCCGCGCACGCCTTGTCCAAAGCGACCGGGTCAAACGACGCCGCCATCCCGATATCCGGCACGACTGCCGCGTCGTTGTGGTTCCAGCAGTCGCACTCCGGCGATACGTTCATGATAAAGCTTATATGGAAGTGCGGTTTGTCCTTTAAAATCGCGAGCGTATATTCCGCGATCTTGCAGTTCAGCACTTCGGATGTGTTTGAAGCCCCCATGACCGCGCCGTCAAACTGGCACAGGGCGACACACTGCCCGCACCCGACGCAGCGGCTGTAGTCAATTTCCGCTTTGCGTTCCGGAGTCAGATGGACGGCCTCGTGCGCACAGTTTTTGACGCATATGCCGCATCCGACGCAGTTGTCCGTATCGATTCTCGGCTGGGCCGACGAATGGAGTTCCAGTTTTCCCGGGACGCTCGCCCCGCCCATCCCCAGATTTTTCAGAGCGCCGCCGAAACCGGCCTGTTCATGTCCCTTGAAGTGATTCATGGAAATGATAACATCCGCGTCCGCCAGAGCCGTGCCGATTTTCGGCGCTTTGCAGTATTCGCCGCCAATTTCGATTTCACGGAAATCCGTCCCCTTCAATCCGTCCGCGATCATGACCGGGCAACGAGCCGAAATCGGGTTAAATCCGTTTTCCATGGCGCTTTTCAGATGGTCAACCGCATTCGCGCGGCCGCCGGAATATAATGTGTTGCAGTCCGTCAGAAACGGCTTTGCCCCCAAAGCGCGGAGCATATCCGCCATCCGTGCGGCATAATTCGGGCGGATATAGGCCAGATTTCCCGGCTCTCCGAAATGGATTTTAAGCGCTGCGAACCGATGTTCCAAAGGCATATCCTTCATCCCGGCTCGGGTGACCAGATGTTCCATCTTGTCCAGAAGGTTCCGGGTCGGCGACGTCCGTAAATCGATAAAATACACTTTTGATTTTGTCATATGTTCTTCTCCCGTGTATCCGTTTTATAAAAACATTCAAGCATAAGCTCGGCACGCTTTTCTTTTAAAGAGAAAAATATCGTCCTTGGGATAGAGTTTCTTTAAATCGCTTGCCTGAATCCCGGGGGGTGTTTACACTCTTAGGCAACATCCGTGTACAACAGCAAAAAGGATAACCGGTTATGTTCAAAAAATCGCTTCTGTTTGCGGCCGCTGCGTTGTGTTTCTCGACTCCTCCGGCTTTTGCCGCCGAAACGGTTGTTACGCCCCAGACGCGGAAATCGCTTAACGTAACCGTATATAATGACGGCCTCGGCCTTGTGAAGGACAGCCGGACCGTTACCTTCGGCGCCGGTATGAACAGCATTGCCTATCAGGGCGTTTCCGCACAGATCCAGCCGGAAAGCGCTCTGTTCGCCGGCGAAGACGTCAAGGTTCTGGAACAGAATTTCAATTTCGATCTGCTGTCGCGCCGTTCACTTCTGCAGAAATTTCTCGGCAGGGAGGTGCAGGTCATCAATACCAATCCCGGTAACGGACAGGAAACAACGGAAACGGCACAGATTCTTTCGGTCGACGCCGGGCTTGTCCTTAAAATCGGGACACGCATCGAAACCGACTACAAGGGCCGCCTGATCTTCCCCGACGTCCCGGCCGATCTGCGTGACAAGCCGACGCTTGTTGTTGACGTCATGAGCGCAAAGCCGGGATCGCGCGATGTCCAGCTCAGCTATCTGACCAACGGCCTGACCTGGCGCGCGGATTACGTGGCCGAACTGAATGCCGACGAGAATGCTCTGAAACTGAACGGATGGGTTACGCTGACGAATACGTCCGGCATTGCTTATGAAAATGCCGACATCCAGTTCGTTGCGGGCAAAATCAACCGTGTCCGGCCGCAGCCCCGTCCCATGCTGATGTATGCCGCCAAAGCCCGTTCCATGGGGACGGCAGACAATGCAATGGCCGAAGAAAACCTGATGGATTACCATCTGTATTCCCTGGGGCGTCCGACGACCATTCTGTCGAACCAGACGAAGCAGCTTGCCCTGTTGTCCGCCGGTCAGGTCAAGACCGAAAAGGAATACCGGATTGACGACATTGCCCCCGTGTATCCGGCGGAAGGCCGCTTTGAATTTGATTCCCGCGGCGTCAAGGTGTTTCTGAAATTTGAAAACACGCTCATGTCCGGGCTTGGCCTTCCGCTTCCGGCGGGTATTGTAAGGGTTTACAAGGCCAACGCGGATCAGAAGATATTCTTTGTCGGCGAGGATTCCATCTCCCACACGCCAAAGAACGAAAAAGTCCGCCTGACTCTGGGCGAAGCGTTTGACGTGACTGTTTCCGGGAAACAGACAAAGTTCAACCGGATTGCCGAAAAGGTTTACGAAGCATCCTATGAACTGACGTTTAAAAACGCCCGGGAAACGCCCGTGACCGTCGCTTATTACCAGAGCTTCCCCGGAACGTGGACCGTAACGGCGTCAAGCATTGTTTCGTCCCAGCCCAATGCCGGGCAGGCTCTGTGGAACGTTACCGTTCCGGCGAACGGCAAGACGGATCTGAGCTATACGGTACGCGTCCGCAACCCTTAAGGCGTCCGAATGAACCGTATTTCCCATGTTTTTCTGCTTTTTTTCCTGTGCCTTTCGTGTCTTCCGGCGAAGGCGCAGGAAAACCGTCGGAACTGGATGCCTCTGACGGTTACGGCGGAGGAAGAGGAGTCGTCTGTCCCGGCGGCGCCCGAGTCTTCGCCGGCCGAGCATTCAGGCCGCTTTACCAGTCTGTTTGACAGCCTTCAGAAAAACCTCCGCGACCGGGAAAGGGAAAGAAAACGCGAAGTCAAGGCCGTTTCGCGCGAAGACGTTTATTCCGCCATTGAGGAAATGATACAGAAGGCCTACCCGGGCGGCGTACAGCAGATGCTGGCGGTCAACGAACAGATTGAAGACGACATGTATGACCTGATTGTGTCCATGCCGCCCTATACCTATCAGTATTTCGCGCCGTTCCTGCACACTCTGCCCTACATGCCCGAACGTATTATGAACATTCCCGGGATCAAGGAGCTGAAAGGCAAATTCCCGACGCGCATCGCGCCGCAGATGAAGGAATACGCCGAAAAATACGGCAAGGACATGTCGCCGCACCTGTACGTTTACCTGATGCCCGAAGCCTGGCCTTCTCAGGAGCGCGAAAAGGAAACGTTTAAAGGTTACAATAAAATCATAACGATTGACGAGAACACAAAGCCTGAAGACCTTTTTATCATCAACCGCGCCTCGGTTCTGAATGAGCATGAAATGCCCTCGCCGGAACGATACCGCTCCGGAGCCTTTGAGCAACGCGTTGTCCGGCCGCAGACGCCGGCGGATCAGGTGACGGAAACTTCTGCCCTGACCGAAGGCGACATTGAAGCGGTGCTGTCGTCCATTGATGCCGTAAAGCAGGCTTTCGGGGAAAACCGGCTGGACGGGTTTCATTCGCAAATCCGCGGTATGTCCATCAGCGATGACAACTTGATGGGCGAGTTGCTGAATCCGATGCAGACTCTGGTCGACAAGATCAAGCGGCTTCCTGAATCCGCGAAGTTTGCCGAAACCGTGGGGCGATATGGTTTCACGCCGGACACATGGGCTCTAACGACGGATAAAATCATCAAAGCGGCTCGAGTCGCCCGGATGTCTCCGGGGACGGCTCTGACTTTGCGGACATGGCGCGGGCTGAAAACGCCGCCGGCATCTTTTGACATTCTGTCGCCGCGCAACAGGCAAACTGCCTGGGACAGCATACAGCTTTATCTCGGCCTGTATTCCACGACGAAAGAAAACCTGCTTGCAGTCCGGAATTATCGTGATAATATCCGTGATGCTTTTGCCGCGCAGGACATGACGTTCATGGAGGCACCCGTTTTCGGCATTTATTAGAAGGAACATGCACATGGGTTGGACAGACGATCAGGTTGAAGAACTGAAACGCCTTTGGAACGAAGGCTTGACCACAGGTGAAATTGGCAAGGCGCTGGGCGTATCGAAGAACGCAGTTGTGGGCAAGGCGCACCGTCTGGGACTGAACAGCCGTCCCTCTCCGATCCGCCGTACGGATGACGAAACGGAACAGGCGGCTCCGGCGCCTCAAAAAGCCGAGCCCAAGGAACCGGCGAAAAAAGCGTCACAGAAAGCCGAAAAGCATAAAGAAAAACTGTTTACAGTCAATGACTTGACTTCTTCCTCATGCCGTTGGCCCATAGGCGACCCGAAAGACGCCGATTTTCATTTCTGCGGCAAAGAAGCGATTCCCGGAAAACCGTACTGCCCGGAACATGCTTCTGTTGCCTATGTTTCGGCAAAATCTGTCCGTTAAACAAACAGAGAAGGCCTGCAAAACAAACCGCTTTCTCTGGAAAGCGGTTTTTGAATGCCCGGAAGGAATATCCTGCCCAGGGAACGGCATTCCGTTTTTTCCGAAAGAAACAAGATATAAAAAGACAGCTAACTTTTGACTTTTTTATTGCTTAGCAAAAATGAAGGGATACCTCATTCTCAAACCATCGCGCTTTGCCGTAAACAGCTCCAGCCACGGAGAAGAGCCGCCTCTTTTATTGCTTTGCAAAAATAAAGGGACATCTCATTTTCAAACCATCGCGCTTTGCCGTAAACAGCTCCAGCCACGGAGAAATAACGGCTCTTTTATTGCTTTGCAAAAATAAAGGGACATCTCATTCTCAAACCATCCGCTTTGCCGTAAACAGCGCCAGCCACGGAGAAGAGCCGCCTCTTTTATTGCTTTGCAAAAAGGGAAAGCGCGTCGGACTTGATTTTTTTCATGAACCCCGCCTCCTCTTTCCCGTCCCCCCCAAAAAAAAAGCCTCCCGAAGGAGGCTTTTTTCTTTATCCGTGGACAATCTTAACGGTATTCCCACTTGATCGTACCAGCCACAGCACACTTCGACGAAGCCTGCAACAGGTCAACCGGAAGGTTCGAAGCCGCCGTCCAGGCCGCACCATTCGCCGCCCAGCTGTACGTCGTTCCGCCAACCGTCATCGAAATCAAGCCCGAAGATGCATCCGCGCCCCATTCCGCCGTCGCAATCTTAACACATGCTTCCTGCGGAAGACCCGTGTATTCAATCGTAAACGAACGGCTCGTACCGCCGGTGTTCGCCGCCGCAATCGAGATCGTACCGCCAAACGGATTGTTCGCCGTCGTACACGCCGAACCGCCCGTGCAGATTTCATCCGTGAACAGACCCAGCTGATACGCATTCTGTCCCGACAGCGTCTGATAACGACGCTGTGACGCAAACAGCGTACGCACGTTCGTCGTCAGCATCTGCACCTGATCCATCGTCTTCGTGATCTTAAACTTGGTCATCGCCATTGAGTAGCCCGCGATACCGCCGACGGACAGAACGCCGATAATCGCCAGAACGCCCAACATTTCAACCATGGAACGCCCGGATTCATGAGTGGTCTTGATGTATTTTTTCATACGTTTTCCTATGCAGACAGGTTTTATTCCAAAATTACATATTGAATCTACATTCATAAAAACAAAAAGACTATTTAGAGAAAACGCATATATTCTATGACCTTAGATATAGAAAAAGCCTCCCGAAGGAGGCTTTTTTCTTTATCCGCAGACAGATCTTAACGGTATTCCCATTTGATCGTGCCGGCCGTCGCACACTTCGACGAAGCCTGCAACAGGTCAACCGGAAGGTTCGAAGCCGCCGTCCAGGCCGCACCATTCGCCGCCCAGCTGTACGTCGTTCCGCCAACCGTCATCGAAATCAAGCCCGAAGATGCATCCGCGCCCCATTCCGCCGTCGCAATCTTAACACATGCTTCCTGCGGAAGACCCGTGTATTCAATCGTAAACGAACGGCTCGTACCGCCGGTGTTCGCCGCCGCAATCGAGATCGTACCGCCAAACGGATTGTTCGCCGTCGTACACGCCGAACCGCCCGTGCAGATTTCATCCGTGAACAGACCCAGCTGATACGCATTCTGTCCCGACAGCGTCTGATAACGACGCTGTGACGCAAACAGCGTACGCACGTTCGTCGTCAGCATCTGCACCTGATCCATCGTCTTCGTGATCTTAAACTTGGTCATCGCCATTGAGTAGCCCGCGATACCGCCGACGGACAGAACGCCGATAATCGCCAGAACGCCCAACATTTCAACCATGGAACGCCCGGTTTCATGAGTGGCCTTGATATACTTTTCCATAACGCTTCTCCTGTTCTCATACTTTTTATACTTTCAGGTTAAGCAAAAACAGCCTTTATGACAATTCGGAGAAAGTACATATATCGTATGACGAAAGTCATAAATTCTGCGTTATGGAGCGACCTCCAGACGACCTTCAACAACCTGCAGGAGCGGTTCGTCTTCAATATCCAGAATGCTGTACCCCAGCACTTCGATTGTACAGCCGGAACACAGGGATTCGATATACCCTTTGGGATCCAGGATAACCCGGTAGGCTTCGGCTCCCTCCCGCACCAGAAGCGTATGAGCGTTGTCATCCATGTTGCGGATGCTGGCGCTTTGGACATGCTGTGGAAGCAGAAATGCAATCAGCAGAAAAAGAACCGGAAAAATTTTTTTCATTTTATCCTCAAAAATTTGCTTTGTCTCTTTGATGGCATTGTACTAAAACCGAAAATAATCTTAAAGGGGTTTTACGATGCTTTCTTCAATATCCGATGCATTCCGCCGCCGGTTTTATCCCGACGTTTCACGAAAACAATGGAACGATTGGAAATGGCAGCTGGCCAACCGTCTGACGCGGCCTTCTGATTTCGCCCGCTTCATTGATTTAAGCGAAGACGAAATCCACGCTCTGACGGATAAAGGCGCCTTCCCTGTCGCTGTGACACCTTATTACGCCTCTGTCGTGGCGCATTCCCCGGCCGTCCGCCGAACCATGATGCCTTCGCCGGCGGAAAAGAAAGTCTCTCCCGGAGAAACAAACGATCCTCTTGGCGAAGAACCCTGTATGATTGCGCCGGGGCTGGTTCACCGCTATCCCGACCGCGTCCTGTTTCTGGTGACCGGGTACTGCTCGGCTTACTGCCGTTACTGCACGCGTTCCCGCCTGGTCGGGCGCCCGAAAGAAGCCTGCGGATACAGCCGCGAACGACTGGAACAGGCCGTGGAATGCATCCGGGCCCGTCCGGAAATCCGGGACGTGCTGGTGTCCGGCGGCGACCCGCTGACGTTAAGTGATGAAGCTCTGGAATATCTGCTTTCGCGCCTGCGGAGTATCCCTCACGTCGAAATGATTCGTATCGGCAGCAAAACGCCGGCCGTCCTGCCGATGCGTATAACGCCGGCGCTGATGAAAATCATCCGGCGCTTCCATCCTGTGTTTTTCAGCCTGCATTTCACACATCCTGACGAAATGACGCCGGAAACGGTGAAAGCCTGTGAACGTATCGCGAATGCCGGTATCCCCGCCGGATCCCAGACCGTCCTGCTTAAAGATGTCAATGATTCCGCCGATACATTGAAAGAACTGATGCACCGCCTGCTGAAAGCGCGCGTGCGTCCCTATTACCTGTTCCAATGCGATCCGATTGAAGGGTCTTCGCATTTCCGTGTCCCGCTGTCCCGCGGGTTGGAAATCATTGACGACATGCGGGGTCGTACATCGGGCTATGCTGTGCCGACCTATGCGATTGATATTCCGGGCGGCGGGGGAAAAATTGTTGTCGCGCCGGATCACTGCGCCGGCCGCGAAGGAGATTTCCTCCTCCTGCGGAATTTTGAAGGCCGTTTGTACCGCTATCCCGACCCCCTTGAAGAATAAGGTTTTCCGGGAACAGATCAGTCGGACTATACGCAGGAACCCCGCATGTTTTTGCGGGGTTCCGTTTGAAAATTAATACGGGCGGTCTTTTTTATAAAGCATGTACGAACCGACCGAAGCAATCTGCCGGCCTTTTTCTTCGGACTGTTTCTTCTGCGGCTCCTCTTCCTGCCGCCGGGCAGCTTCTCTTGCGGATTTATTTTCCAGAACGTCTTTCCGGTAGTCCCGGTTCACTTTTCTCCAGGCTAAAATTTCAGAAGCCTTCTGCATATCTTTCTGGAAAGAAATCTCGTCCCGAACCGTCCGTTTCCGAGTATCGGCCCATTCACCGAATGCCTTTTCAACCTCTTTGGCCTGCGGGGCTCCCTCCCGGTACATATCCATGGCATCCGCCATCAGAAATGCCCTTTTCGCCGGATTATGTTCAATGACCTTACAGATTGATTTAACCATTGAAACACGATCAAGGCTCATATACTCAAATTTCTGTTTGTACGCCGAAAATTTACGGAGAGCTCCCGAACCGTCCGGCAGACGGGTAATCGCCGCCGTACACAAAGCCCATGCTTCTTCCGGTTCTTTCTGAAGCAAGGGCTTCATGGCCGGATTATCAAATGTTTTCGCGCAGATAAAACCTGCAATTCCGATTTCATCCGAAGCCAGCGCCTTGTTGGCCAGATTAAAGAAATGCCGGGGATATTTTATACACATGTCGGTGTGCTCAACGACCTTTTTAAAAGCATAATGAGCGGCCCCGTCCCTTTTTGAACCGGCGGCATTTTCGGCCAGATTGATAAAAATTTCCGGTGCCGTTTTATTCAATTTATTCCGAATTGCGGCATTAAAAGCGACAATTGACGGCTCTTCCTGAAGCAGCTTATCTGTCTGCGGATTTTGATTTTCCATCGCTGTTTCCAAAGCAAAAGGCATTTCTTTGGCTTTCCGGACATTTGCCTTTCTTTTTTTCTTCCTGGCCTTGTCCTGCTCCTGCTCGGCAATATAGGCAAAACGGATTTTGGCCAGTTTCTCCCGGTTTGCCGGATCGGTTAAATAAAAGGCTTCATCCTGTTGGCGGATATGGTTTTCAACACCCCACTGTATCTCGTCGGGAGCAAGCTTGCTTTTTACAAACGTTTCTACTTCGTCAAAAGGCATCCGAGCTGCTTTTTCCTTCATTGTTTCCCGCAGATACAGTTCATAAAAGGAGGCCGAATAATTTTTGAAACGATTAAAGTCCAGCAATTCGGGATTCTCTGCAAATTTTTCTTCAAGGATCCGGGTCCTTTTTTCCTCCGTCATTTGAGCATACATTTCGGAAGCCAGCCATTTTTCATCTTGCGACGTTAATTTGGGTTTGGGCATCGGCTCTGTACGTTCTTTTCTCAGATTTGAAGCAATCTCTGAAAAATACCTCTGATAAACGGCTTGCTCAAAAGCATCGTTTTTTTTCTCTTCTTTCCATTTCTTTCTCTGCCGTTCGGCTTCTTTCTCTTTACGCGAAGTCCATAAATCGGCCCACAGCTTCGCCACGCCTTTCTTTTTGGCCTCTTCCGGCCATTTTTCGCCGGTGCGCATCATTTCTTTTACCTTGATTGCCAAAGTCGTTCGCCAAGTCTCGTATTTACTTTCGTTGGCCAAACGCTTTTCAATTTTTTCAGAATTATACAAATCTTCATAAGCACCCATGGCCCAGCCTCCTCTTTCAGGTTTATGCTTTTAAGTGTACATCCCCCCC